>NZ_JBHIOH010000030.1:0-83173 GCF_042195375.1 Bartonella sp. CL100XZDX
ATCCGATATCCCAATACCAAATTCAGTTAGCCACCCAGACAAACTTTTAGATTTGTCAAAGAATGAATATTACGAAACCGCACTCTCTAAGATCTAAAATACCATGCCAAAACCACGTCCTCCTCATCTCGTTAAACAAATTACTCAACATGGCAAAATTGTATGGTATGTACGTATTGGTCATGGACCACGTATTAGAATCCGCGGAACCTATGGAACGCAAGAGTTTGTTGATAACTACAAAAGCGCACTTGCCGAATTACAAGGGCTTATACTTCCTAAATCAAAAACTGGTAAACTTGTTGAAGGATCATTTGCATGGCTGCTTAAACAATACTTTAACAGCTCTAATTGGCATAGTTACACTAAAGCTACAAAAAAACAAAAAGAACTCATCCTTATGAAGGTATGTGATACTATAGGAAACATTCCATACCAAGCAATTGAAAAGAAACATATCATAGCCGGTGTTGAACGGCGTAAAGAAACACCAGCAATGGCTAGAAATTTTCTGAAAGCCCTTAATGGACTTTTTAATTGGGCGATTGATCAAGGTCTTTTGGAAAATAATCCAGCTTTAGGAATAAAAAGACCCCCCCTCAAAAACAAAGAGGGATTTCCTGTTTGGACAGAAGAAGATGTCGAAAAATATTATCAAAGATGGCATCATGGTACCCATGAACGTGTCTGGATTGATGTTCTTTTATATACGGGCTTGCGTCGTGGTGATGCGGTACGCATTGGCTGGAAAGATGTCAAAGACAATATTATTCATCTCAAAACAGAGAAAAGTAAATTCCAAACAGATGTTTTTCTTCCCATTTTACCGGAATTAGCTAAAACGCTTGAAACTGGTCCTATTGGAGAAGAAACATTTATCTGTAGTAAAGTGAATCAAAAATTCACCAAAGAAAGCTTTGGGAATGGATTTAGAGACGCTTGTAATGCGGCTGGAATTAAAAAATCGGCGCATGGATTAAGAAAATTAGCCGCAACACGTGCAGCTAATTCTGGAGCAACAGTATCACAATTGAAAGCAATTTTTGGCTGGACAGAAGATCAGATGGCATCCCTTTATACAAAGAGTGCAGATCGTAAAAGACTAGCTCTTGAAGCTATAAAAAAGCTCCAAAAAAGTTAGGGGCAGAGACAAAAAAACGTAATAGAATCAAAATTCATTAATTCCCTTATATTCTATATAATTCTTTGATTTTATTTACTCTATACCCGCCCCTTGGGCGTACCATCCTCCTTTTTTCTATGTGTAATATATTCATTNCCTCCTTTTTTCTATGTGTAATATATTCATTTTATTTGTGTTTTTAAAAATGAGGGATGCATAAATAAAAACGAGAGAACAAGATTTTAAAAGGAATTTCTTCGTAAATTAAAAGGAATCTCTTTGTAAAAAGGATACAAGAATCATTAGGTGATTAATTTCTTTGTTGCATTTCGAGGATAGTGCTTTACTGCGCACAGTTATAACAATAAGAATCTATAAAATATAAGAATTAGAGTATTCTAGCTCGCGATACGGTAATTTTATAAGTCATATTCTTGCGTATGCTGTTAATTTTTAAATTAAACCAGCCGCATCATTTATACGTTTTTTCCAACCTTCAAAACTGAAGTTTATCCCAAACGCATTTTATATGAAGCATTTCTAATTACAGTGCCTTTGTTATCACATTAAACTTTTTATAAATAAACAAACCGTAATCTTAGAGTTGAAATAGCAATATAAAAAATAGATGCTTATTCACCTCACACAACAAATCAAGAAACTATAATTCAGAATACGATCAAATTATTAAATGGAATCTCTGATAATAAAAACGCATAATCCCCGTCCCTCGGTGATCTAACTACCTTATCTATTAAACAGATTCTTCATCAATCATAGAATACTTATAGATTTATAAACACATCACTTCTTTTCAAGGATTAAACCCTCCAACAAAATTTTACACTCTATTGATAATATATTCTAAAAGCTCATATTTGAATGCTTTTTTCCCTTGTTTTTACTTTTCATTATAAAGTTGAAAGTGTTATATAAGTAGTATCGCTTAAAAGAAAAAGGATTTCTAATGGTAAAGATCAAAGTAGAAAACCCCGTTGTTGAACTTGATGGGGATGAGATGACCCGCATCATCTGGAAATATATCAAAGATAAATTAATCCATCCCTACCTCGACATTGATCTAAAATATTATGATCTTTCCGTCGAAAATCGTGATGCAACCAATGATCAAGTAACAATCGATTCTGCCAATGCTATAAAAGAATATGGGGTTGGTATAAAATGCGCAACCATCACACCTGATGAGGCACGCGTTAAAGAATTTAACCTAAAAAAAATGTGGAAATCACCTAATGGTACAATCCGCAATATTTTAGGAGGAGTCATTTTTCGCGAACCCATTATCTGTAAAAATGTCCCTCGCCTTATTCCTAACTGGACAAAGCCAATTATTATAGGACGTCACGCTTTTGGCGATCAATACAAGGCAACAGATTTTAAATTTCCAGGAAAAGGGAAATTAAGTATTAAATTTGTAGGTGATGACAATCAAGTTATTGAACATGATGTTTTTGATGCTCCAAGCGCAGGGGTTGCCATGGCTATGTATAACCTTGATGAGTCAATTCGTGATTTTGCCCGCGCATCCTTTAATTATGGACTACAACGGAATGTTCCAGTTTATCTTTCAACAAAAAATACCATTCTAAAAGCTTACGATGGTCGTTTTAAAGATATCTTTCAAGAAATATTCGATATGGAATTTAAAACTGAATTTGAAAACCGTAAATTATATTACGAACACCGTCTTATTGATGATATGGTTGCTTCTGCATTAAAGTGGTCAGGTGGATACGTATGGGCATGTAAAAACTATGATGGTGATGTCCAATCTGATATTGTTGCCCAAGGCTTTGGTTCTCTTGGTCTCATGACTTCTGTTCTCATGACACCTGATGGTAAAATTGTTGAAGCAGAGGCTGCACACGGCACCGTAACACGCCATTACCGTCAGCATCAAAGAGGCGAAGAAACATCAACAAATTCTATTGCATCTATTTTCGCATGGACACGTGGACTGGCGCACCGTGCTAAACTAGATAACAATGAGAAATTAAAAAACTTTTCCACGACATTGGAAGAAGTTTGTATTAAAACCGTCGAAGAAGGTTTTATGACTAAAGATCTCGCACTTTTGATTGGGCCTAAACAAAAATGGCTTTCTACAACAGGTTTCCTCGATAAAATTGATGAGAATCTCAAAAAAGCAATGGGCAATTAAGTTATTAATTAAATTAAAATTCAAAGCTCTAAACAGAGCTTTGAATTTCTCTTGGCAAATTCAAAGAAGTACCTTATAAGTAAAAAGAGGATAAATTTTTATTAAATAGCAAAAAACAGTGAAACAACAGAGCTGGTCTGAGCTTTTATTGGGTAAAAATGGTCTTTGCTTTTTAACGTTTACAGGTGGTGTTATATTACACGCTACCAATGTTTATATTGTTATTACTATTTTACCTTCCCTTATAAATCATATTGGCAATGAATATTATTCTTGGGTGGCGACTGTCTTTATTACAGCTTCACTCCTTGGTACTTCACTTGCAACAAAAATATTAGGGAAATTAGGTCCTCGCAACGCTTATGTTATCTCTGGTCTTATCTTTACCCTAGGCACTTTCCTGTGCAGCATTTCTTCATCTATGCCATTATTTTTAATAGGACGCTTTATTCAAGGATTGGGAAGTGGTTCTTTGTTATCTCTATCCTATTCCATGGTACGTATTGTTTTCAGCCCATCTTTATGGTCACACGCATTAAGTGTTATCTCTGGAATGTGGGGAATATCAACCTTGTTAGGACCAGCAATCGGAGGAATTTCTGTATATTATGGCCTATGGAGAGCATCCTTTTGGATCATTGGCGCATTAGCTATATTCTTCTCACTCATAGCCTTTAAAATTTTACCCAAAAAGAATGAAAACTATGTTCCAACATCCCCCCTCCCTCTTCTCCAGCTTCTCACACTCACCTTATTGATTTTTATCATCTCTGTTGGAGGAGCTATGGACACAACAATGGCAAAAATTTGCGGATTAGTTATCGGACTTAGTCTTCTCTTTGTTTTAGCAAAAATCGAATCATATAGCTTTCATCCTATGTTGCCGCGCAAATCCTTTTCTTTCTCTTCTGAAATTTTTCCTGTTTACGCATTAATACTCGTTATGACAACAGTCGTGTACAGTATAGAACTTTATTTACCACTTTTTCTTCAAGAACTTCATGGACAAGCTCCACTTATAGCCGGTTATATAGCAACACTTATGAGCCTAGGGTGGACGTGTGGAGCCCTCTCAAGTGCTGCTGTCTCCACAAAAAAAATTCGCAACATCATTATATACTCGCCCCTATTAAAACTGTTAGGCATAGCGATTCTTTTATGGCTCATACCAACAGAAGTTTCCACGCTTGAATATATTTTTATTATTTGCTTAGCACTATTTTCTATTGGAATCAGTGCAGGCATAGCATGGCCACATTTGCTCACACGAATTTTACAATGTACAAATGATGAAGATGCTCTCCGTGCCAGTGAATCCCTTACCTCCGTACAACTATTTTCAGCTGCATTGAGTGCAACTCTAGCCGGAGTTATCACCAATCTTGCCGGACTCTTTAATCCTGGAGGAACAATAGGAATGATCTTAGCAGCAAAAACTCTTCTTGTAGTGCTCATTGGTTTTTTATTTTGTTTTGCTATTCCATTAGCGCTGCGCATCTCTTACTGCATGTTAAAAAATCCAACAGGACATTCCAATAATTAAATAAACATAAAAATACCTTTTTCATTTTAAAAATGAAAAACATTAAGCATGCTTCTCCATATACCATGAGACGCAAAAAACCATTAATCCACACAAAGTTAGAACACTTCCTAAAACAGCTGTATATTCATAACTATAGCCCAATTTTAAAACTAATGCTCCAGATTCTGCACCAAGAGCGTTGGCAATATTAAAAGCAGACTGCATTAATGCTCCTGCCAAAATCTGTCCCTGTAGTGCAACATCCATAATTTTTGTTTGTATAGAAGGCATAGCAGCAAAAGAAGTTCCAACAAAAAAGCATCCTATTGCCGCTGTTAACGGAGCATAGGATAAAAAGAAAAAAATAAAAAAAACAAATACGCTCCAAAGCATAGAAAAAAATATCATCGGCGAAATACCAATTTTAACAGCTAATTTAGGCCCCAAGAGATTTCCTATCACCATTCCCAATCCAACTAACGGCATAATAAATGGTACCAACTCAAGTGAAACACCAGAAATATGCATTAATGTTGGCTTGATATAAGTGAAAACAGAAAATAATCCTGACGCTCCCACCGACACCATCAACAAAAGAAGCCACACCTGCTTTTGCTTTAATGCACCCATTTCTTGCAAAGGATTCGTTTTTGGAAAACTTGAATCACAAGGAAAAAAATTCCAAATAAGCAAACAACATAATAAAGCGATCATCCCCACAAGGACAAAAGCAATCTGCCAACCAATAAGTTGACCAATCCAAGTAGCACTGGGTGCTCCCAAAACGGTTGCAATTGTTAAGCCAAGCATAACATATCCAACAGCTTTAGAACGCTCTTTCATTTCTACCATTGAAGAGGCAACCATAGCCGCAAGTCCAAAATAGATTCCATGGGGAAGTCCACTGAGAAAGCGTAATACTACTAATATGCTAAAATCAGAAACAAAGGCACTAGCAATATTTGCTAAGGCATAAAAAAGCATCAAGCCTATCAAAACAGTTTTGCGTGATACCTGAGCTGTTGCCACAGCTAAAAGAGGTGCTCCAATCACAACTCCTAATGCATAAGCAGAAATATATTGACCAGCGGTAGGAATATCAACATAGGAACTTCGTGCCATCTCTGGCAGTAGCCCCATTGCAACAAACTCTGCAGTACCAATAGCAAAACTGCCCACGGCAAGAGCTAAAATTATTAAACGTCGTATTCTCGAATCAATTCCCAATGCAAGAACCTTTTGTTGATAAGAATCCCTCATATCATCACTTCTGGATAGGAGTTTTAACTGTAAATATCTGTAATACACACAAACAAAAATTCAAAACATTGTTATACGCATGCCCAATAGTCCCCAATAAAGTTTTAGAAATATTTTTATATATAAAGCATTTTATGAAGTTTTAAGTAAGATTCTTTAATGGAAAATCTTTGAAAACCTCAAGATCATAGACGTATTCACCTATTTCTATCAGATCTACCAGATAATAAACTTTGTCTCCTCTTTTCAGCCGTTGAAATTTTACAGTGAAAACTTTATTTTACAACGATATACTATACCCTATAAATAATTCTAAAATTTGCTGAATAATGCATTTCAAACAAGTGAACAATATCTCATCATTATCTTGATACAAAGATAAAACTTCTCCCCCAATTATTGTTGCTTTATTTTTGCTACCTAAATGCAGATCCCCCAAATCGATAAGCTATAATTTCAACTTTAGGCCATTCTTATAAATTATTATAGAGTCTTTTAAAAATTCTCATGATAATAGTGCTTGGTTTCTAGATTTATTAAATATCCTCTTTTAGGCATCTTTCCCCCTCCCTCACAGAGGAATCGCATCAGATATCTAACTCACTATCTATAAATTAAAATATTCACGTAAATATATTATGATTATTTTCAGATAAATTCTATAAACAAAGCAGAAAACAAATATAATAAGTTTTGTTTCAATATATATATTGATATTTTATAATATATGATAATTATTGTGATTAATATTTAATTTTTATTACATTAAAACTATAGATTTTTAGTTTTACAATATTAATAATATTATATAAATCTCTGTAAATAATATTTATATTAATATATAAAAATAATAACAATATAAAATTATAACATTTTAAATATGTAATATTATTTTAGTTTTATTTTAATTTTCTAAAAATTTATCTGTTCGATTGTATATAATCCATTCTTTACCTTTAATAATAAAAAACACAAAATATCTCATAAAAATACAATTTTCATACTTCTTTAAGAGTTCGCTAACGCCTCATTAACATTGTTGCTGTAAACAGTCATCAGAAACAGAAAAACTGTTTTTCTCCGGATCAGGTAGCGCGTACCGGAGTAACAGTTTCTGTTTTTATATAGTAATTAGAAACAGAATATGTGCCCTTATAAAACCGCACTGTTATATTTTAAGATAGTGAAATTTTATAATTTTGGAAGATGTTTCTGATTTCATATTTTTAACTAAATTTGTAAGTGCGAGAATAAATTCAATAAAAAAATGCGGCGCTATATTACGATTAATATTTTAGCGTCCTTGTGCCCATAGAGCACGCGTTTCAGCGCAAAAATCAGCATAACAGCCTTCCTCAATGGCATCACGAATTCCCTGCATAAGTTGTTGATAATAAAAAAGATTATTCCAAGTCAACAACATCCCCCCAAGAGATTCACCAGATTTGATCAAATGATGCAAATAAGCACAACTATAATCATGTGCTGCTGGACAAAGTGACTGTGGATCAAGAGGATGTGGATCTTCTGCATAACGCGCATTACGCAAATTAATTCTACCAAAGCGGGTAAAAGCTAAACCATGACGTCCTGCACGCGTTGGCATAACACAATCAAACATATCAACACCACGTGCAACACTTTGTAAAATATCATCAGGTGTCCCTACTCCCATAAGGTAGCGTGGTTTATCCTCTGGTAAAATCGGACAAGTAGTATCCAATACTGCTGTCATAACACTCTGCGGCTCACCAACAGCAAGCCCTCCAATAGCGTAACCTTTTAAATCCATTTCTTTTAATGCTTGAGCAGAACGTTCACGCAGTTTCATATTATCACCACCTTGAACAATCCCAAACAATGCTTTATCTGGCTGATCTCCAAAAGCTGTTTTACAACGCAGCGCCCACCGCAATGAAAGTTCCATAGCTTCTTCCATTTCTTTTTCAGTTGCTGGTAATGCAATACATTGATCCAACTGCATCTGGATATCCGCACCAAGAAGTCCTTGAATTTCGATAGAACGCTCTGGACTCATTTCATAGTAAGCTCCATTAATGTAAGAGCGAAAAATCACACCTTGTTCAGTAATTTTACGGATTCCCGCCAATGACATAACCTGAAAGCCACCAGAATCGGTTAAAATAGGTCCGCTCCAGCGTGAAAATTCATGTAATCCTCCCAAACGCGCAACACGTTCAGCTCCTGGACGTAACATTAAATGATAAGTATTCCCCAAAATGATATCTGCACCAAGATCACGAATTTGATCCATATACATAGCCTTAACAGTTCCTGCCGTCCCAACAGGCATAAATGCGGGTGTACGAACACATCCTCGCCCCGTTATAATTTCTCCTCGACGTGCATACCCATCTTGAGCAATTTTTCTATAATGAAATGTCTTTATCATAACTCTCGTCTTTTTGATTCCATCAATGCATATCTCTATAGAAAGAAAAAAGATATCCCCTTACGCGCATTGTCATAAGCTTTATGAATTAATTTTTGATTCGCTCAATATTGTAACCAGCATCAAAAATTAAACGAGATAAAAGAACATTTCTTGTTAAGAAATCACCATAATAAAAGTGATAATCTAACTCTAGAAAAATAGTAAAATCCTTATAATATCATACCTCAAAATACCTACGCTTATCCTTAACAGAACTGCAAAATTATTATCACAATAATTTCATCTTCACATACTTCCATAAGCAGTAACTTTGTACCCATAAAAGAAAATTTTGAACGCATTGTACAGCTCACAATATTCTTTAACTTTTACAGATAAAAATTTTTCATCTACTGGGCACAGCGATCCTCACGCTTAATAAAAGTGCAAATGAACATAATCATTTATCCACTCACAATATTGAGATAGCTCTTGGCATTGGAGATAATTCACAAAAGAAATTAACGTGTAAATAAAAATACTTTAAAAAACTAAAAATGCTTTTTGTAAAGATTCTCAAATACCAAAAGCTCTATCGTAACATTAGAGGCTGAAAAAGCGTATGATGGTACCCGTTTGCTCCTTCACAAGCTTTAAAGATGGTGGTGCATAATATTTTATACTATTTATAGCTTTAAAACTATACATGCCATGAATGTCATCGTGGAAGTGAATGTTGATATGTACTGAGAAATGCTTCTTAAAAAAACACGTAAATATGCAACACAAGTGTATTCCGTTTGGAGCGTTCCTCTATAAAAAAACGAGAAAAATAAAAGCGTAAGTCCATACATAATCTTCATTATTTAAAAGATATTGCGTTAGATACTTAAAAAAGTAAAGTTGAATTAAAAAGGAGATGGCAAGACTAGCCATTTATTTCACTTCTGCGCCTTTATTATATTCTTCTAAGATTAAACTGTCTTCTTATTTTAAAGATTACGCCAATATATATATATATATAAATGCTGGTTTTCCACCTTGCTAAGAAAACTGGATGAGCGAGTAAAGCTCTTATCCGTCTTAATATGTGTTTCAAACATGCTTCTGCATTAGGATTGGATGTTGATTTACAAGCAGAAACAAAAGCACACGCTCTCTCAGGAAAGTAACATCATAAAACTATTAAGACCAGCAATGGATGGAAGAGAACTGCCAAATTTTTTATAAAACACTTTGCCAAACAACAACCATAATACAACAGACTTTGCGTTTTCTTATTCTGACAAGTGTTTGTACAAATCCTTTGCGTTATATTCTTAAGGAAGATCCGATTGAAGGAAATATATGGACAATGCTTAGCTCGAAATTATAAAAGGTAAGCGTGATACTACAAAAGAGTTTTGTGTGCCTTTATTGATCAGAAAAGAGTATTTTTTCTTAGAAACTTACAATTAAAATCAGTATAGTTTATACTATTTTGCATCCGCAGCAATAATGGCTTTGGTAATTGAATCTGGATCTGAAACAGGTTCACCACGTTTAATTTTATCAACATTTTCCATACCTTCAACAACCTGCCCCCATATGGAATATTGACGATCAAGCCACGGAGCATCTGCAAAACAAATAAAAAACTGAGAGTTAGCAGAATTTGGATTCTGACTCCGTGCCATAGAAACTGTACCACGCTTATGAGAAAGATTTGAAAACTCTGCTGTTAAATTTGGTTTTTCTGCCCCCCCCATACCCGCACGTGATAAATTGAATTTTTCACTATCCTTCTTTCCAAATTGCACATCCCCTGTTTGCGCCATAAAACCATCAATAACGCGATGGAAAATAACATTATCATAAGCACCTTCACGTACCAATTCTTTAATACGTGCAACATGGCAAGGTGCTAAATCAGCAAAAAGCTCAATAACAACTCTGCCCTTTGTTGTTTCAAGAATTAAAGTATTTTCTGGATTTTTATTCTCTGCCATATGGAAAGCTCCCTTGATTCATTTCTCAACTTGTAAAGTAGCAGCATTAATAACATCAGGATTTTTTACAGATCCATTATTACTTGTCGTACCTTTTTTTATTTTATCAACAACATCCATCCCCTTTATAACCTCTCCAACAACCGTATACTGACCGTTTAAAAAAGCAGCATCATCAAAACAAATGAAAAATTGAGAATTCGCGGAATCCGGATTTTGTGACCGTGCCATCCCAACTGTACCACGCTTAAACGGCTGCTTTGAAAACTCTGCCGGTATATTGGGATAATTTGAGCCACCCATACCAACGCGTTTCAAATCAAAATCTCTACTGCCTTTTTTTCCAAATTCTACATCACCAGTTTGTGCCATGAAATTAGGAATAACGCGATGAAACACAACATTATTATAGGCCCCCTCCTCTGTTAATCTTTTGATTTGCGCAACATGTTTTGGCGCCAAATCAGGACGCAGACGAATAATGACATCACCATCTTTGAGAGATAAAACAAGAAGGCTTGCATCGCTTGCTGGTCTAGGATTACCAGCGACAGCGGACAATGAAAAAAAACAAAACACACATATCAAAACAGCAAAAGTTCTACGAGACACAATTATTCTCCCCTAAAAGATTGGAATTTCGAGCTCAAAGCTTGTGCAACATTGGGCGGTACAAATGGTGTTACATCACCTCCCATAGAGGCAATTTGGCGTACCAATGTAGAAGTTATCGCACGCCCAGAAACACTTGCCGGCAAAAAAACAGTTTGCAATTCAGGAGCCATAACGCCATTCATCCCGGCCATTTGCATTTCATAATCAAGATCAGTACCATCACGCAATCCACGAATGAGAAATGAAGCACCAACTTCACGCGCCTTCTCAATGAGAAGGTTGCTAAATGAAAGAACCTGCAATCGATTAGAATCTGCACCAAACAAGTCTTTCCCGACCTGCGTAATGAAATCAACACGCTCTTCGAAGCTAAAAAGTGTTTTTTTGTCAGCCTGTATCCCTATAGCGACGACCACCTTATCAGCTAACACAAAACACCCTTTCAAAACATCAAGATGACCATTTGTAAGAGGATCAAAAGAACCCGCGTAAAGAGCAATTTTCATGACTTTACTCCTTCCTCTTAAAAATTATTTTTCTTCGCTCATATCAACTGTATCAGAATGCTTCTCACCTTCATCATCTAATGAACTCGTATCATCTTCAGGTTCAGAAATACGTTCAACCGATACGACTCTTTCACCTTTGGCTGTATTAAAAATTGTGACTCCCTTAGTTGAGCGCCCAGCAGTACGAATTCCCTCAACAGGGACACGAATAAGCTGCCCCCCATCTGATACCAACATAATTTGATCTTGCGCCTTCACCGGAAAAGCCGCTACTAATTTACCAATTTCAGCTGTTTTAGATGGATCTGTTGCGCGAATCCCCTTTCCGCCACGTCCCGAAATCCGGAACTCATAGGAAGAAGAACGTTTACCATAACCAAATTCACTCACTGTCAAAAGCATTTGTTCACGTGCATGAAGTTCTGCATAACGTTCATCTGTTAACTCTGTTTCAGCACCCCCATCTTCTTCATCAAGAGTTATAACATCTTCAACATCAGCATCTGCACCAGAAGCACGCCGTTCATTCATTACACGTTTAATATAAGCAGAACGCTCAATGGACGTCGCCTCGACATGCTCTAAAATTGTCATCGAAATGACTTTATCGCCTTTAGCTAAATTGATACCACGAACTCCCACAGAATTACGCCCAGCAAAGACCCGAACATCAACAACTGGAAAACGGATACATTGTCCATTGGCTGTTGTTAGAACAACATCATCATGTTCTGTACAGGTTTCAACAGAAAGAATTTCATCTTCTTCATCAAGTTTCATCGCAATTTTACCATTACGATTAACCTGAACAAAATCTGATAATTTATTACGACGCACAGTTCCACGTGTTGTCGCAAACATAATATCTAATGCACTCCAGCTCGCTTCATCTTCAGGCAAAGGCATAATCGTTGTAATACGCTCACCTTGTTGTAAGGGAAGCATATTGATCAAAGCCCGCCCACGCGATTGGGGTGTCCCCAGCGGCAGTCGCCAAACTTTTTCCTTATAAACAATCCCACGTGATGAAAAGAAAAGAACCGGAGTATGCGTATTGGCAACAAACAACCGCGTTACAAAATCCTCATCCTTCGTAGACATACCAGAACGCCCCTTACCACCACGTCGCTGTGCACGATAGGTATTAAGAGGCACACGCTTAATATAACCACTATGGCTTACCGTTACCACCATATCCTCTGGCGCGATCAGATCTTCACTCTCCATCTCAGCGCTACCAAAACCAAATACGGTACGTCGCGGCGTTGCAAACTCCTCACGAAGAGCACTCAACTCATCCTTAACAATACACATAATCCGCACGCGTGATGCCAAGATCTCAAGATAGTCAGCGATATCCACGCCAATTTTATTCAATTCATCAGCAATTTCATCACGCCCAAGGGCTGTCAATCGTTGCAAACGCAATTCTAAAATAGCACGCGCCTGTTCTTCAGAGAGATTATAAGTACCATCCTCATGAATAATATGACGAGGATCATCAATAAGTTTAATCAAAGGCGCAACATCCATCGCTGGCCAGCGTCGCTCCATTAACTGTGCACGTGCTGTCTGCGGATCAGGAGCTTTGCGAATAAGCGCTATAATTTCATCAATATTGGCAACAGCAAGGGCAAGACCAACCAAAACATGTGCTCGCTCACGCGCTTTACGCAAAAGATATTTTGTTCGCCGACTGACAACTTCTTCCCGAAAAGAAACAAATGCACGAAGCATATCAAGCAACGTCATCTGTTCGGGTTTTCCCCCATTCAAAGCAACCATATTACAACCAAAGGAAGTTTGCAGCGGCGTATACCGATATAATTGGTTTAAAACAACTTCCGCAACAACATCTTTCTTCAGCTCAATAACGACCCGATATCCATCACGATCAGATTCGTCACGCAAATCAGAGATTCCTTCAATGCGTTTATCGCGCACCAATTCGGCCATTTTCTCAATCATCGTTGCCTTATTAACTTGATAAGGGATCTCACTCACAATAATTGCTTGTCGACCACTGCGAATCTCTTCGATCTCAACTTTAGCACGCATAATGATTGAGCCACGCCCTGTTTCATAAGCTGCACGAACACCAGAATGTCCGAGGATAATGCCCCCTGTAGGAAAATCCGGACCAGGAATAATTTCAATTATTTTATCGAGTGTGATATCGGGATTATCAATCAAAGCGATACAACCATCAACGACTTCACCAAGATTATGGGGAGGAATATTGGTTGCCATTCCCACAGCAATCCCCCCTGACCCATTAACCAAAAGATTGGGAAAACGCGCTGGCAAGACAACCGGTTCACGCTCACGCCCATCGTAATTATCCTGAAAATCAACAGTATCTTTATCAATATCAGCTAAAAGTTCTTCTGAAACTTTTTCTAAACGACACTCAGTATAGCGCATGGCCGCAGGTGGATCACCATCAACGGAACCAAAATTTCCCTGACCATCAATTAATGGATTTCTTAAAGAAAAGTCCTGCGCCATACGCACTAATGCATCGTAAATTGAAGCATCACCATGGGGATGAAATTTCCCCATAACCTCACCAACAACACCAGCAGATTTACGATACGACTTATTAAAAGAAAGCCCCATCTCATTCATAGCATGAAGGATACGTCGATGAACAGGCTTAAGACCATCACGGACATCAGGGAGTGCACGTGAAACAATCACGCTCATCGCATAATCGAGATAGGAGCGTTGCATTTCATCAATAATACTGATTGGTTCAATACCGGTTAGCACATCACGTTCTGGGTGTGGAGTAAGATCGGTCACAATTTCAAAACTTTCAAAAAAGAATCATTTCACTTTATTTATAGCGAAAAATACACCAAAATGCTAATTTCTCTCCCATGACAAAAAAGAAATTTAACAATATTTTTCAAGATGTTATTAATTTATATTTTAAATTACCAATAATAATTAACAATTTTCACTTCGCTAAACTTCAAAAATCTGAAACAAGCAAACCATAAAATGATCATAATACTGCAATTTAAAGACTCTTAAAAAGGGACATCATCATCTAATTTGTGTGAAAAACTTTCTCCCAATTGATTATTATTTTGACCAAAAGTATTTCTCTGATTTGAGTGACTATCGGCAAAGCCACCACTATAACTCCCTCCTTGACTTGCTCCTTGCTCCCCGCTCGCAGCTCCCCGCCCATCAAGCATTTGTAATTCGCCACGGTACTTTTGCAAAACAATCTCTGTTGTATAACGGTCATTTCCATTTTGATCTTGCCATTTTCGTGTCTGTAACTGCCCCTCAATATAAATTTTGCTGCCTTTTTTTAAATATTGCTCTGCAACTTTGACAAGGTTTTCATTAAAAATAACAATACTATGCCACTCAGTGCGTTCTTTTCGCTCATTTGTATTCCGATCGCGCCAACTTTCTGAAGTAGCAATACGCAGATTTGCCACTTGATCACCAGAATTCAAACGGCGGATTTCAGGATCGGCACCAAGATTACCAATCAAAATAACTTTATTAAGGCTACCAGCCATCGTATAAACTCCAAAATTTTAATTCGTAAAGTACTCTGTTCTATAACAGTTATAACCATCTTGACCTTCAATTTACATGTCGCAATTGACCATCAATATGGGTATGCTATCCTTTCTCAATACTGTATTGAGTGTAATTATACCAAAAGATGATAAAAACACATAGTTTATTCCACCACGAGAGAATAAAAAGCTGCTCATTTGTATTTTTTTCACAAAACTTATACCTTCCTTTTGCATTAAAGCAGTTAAACACATTGTAATTCTAAAAAAACAGTTTTATTCCATTTTAGGTGCTCAATTTTTGCCACATATACCAAGGATAAAGTATGACTCATCAAAAATATATCTCCATTCGCGGTGCACGTGAGCATAACCTTAAAAATATTGATCTTGATCTGCCTCGTGACAAACTCATTGTTATAACAGGACTTTCTGGATCAGGGAAATCATCTTTAGCGTTTGATACAATTTACGCTGAAGGACAACGTCGCTATGTCGAAAGCCTTTCAGCCTATGCACGCCAATTTTTGGAAGTCATGCAAAAACCCGATGTCGACCGCATAGACGGTCTCTCTCCAGCTATCTCCATTGAACAAAAAACAACCAGTCGCAACCCTCGTTCAACGGTAGGTACCGTTACTGAAATCCACGATTACATGCGTCTTCTCTTTGCACGTATTGGTATTCCTCATTCTCCTGCAACAGGACTTCCTATTGAAAGCCAGACAGTAAGTCAAATAGTGGATCAAATTATGTCCTTACCAGAAGGAACCCGAATTTTTATTATGGCACCCTTAGTGCGAGGACGAAAGGGAGAATATAAAAAAGAGCTAACAGAACTTTTAAAAAGAGGATTTCAACGCGCTAAAGTTGATGGAAAATTCTATGAAATCGCTGATATTCCACCTCTTGATAAAAAATATAAACACGACATCGATGTCGTGGTAGACCGCATTGTTGTACAGAAGGATATCACCTCTCGCTTGGCTGATAGTATAGAAACCTGTTTACAGCTAGCAAATGGGCTTGCCATAGCTGAAATGGCAGACCAACCCTTAGCACAAAAAGAAACGACAAAGGAATCTGCTCATAAATCAAAAAATGATACACACAAACAGCTCATTTTTTCAGAAAAGTTTTCCTGCCCAGTATCGGGTTTCTCTATTCCTGAAATTGAACCACGCCTTTTTTCGTTCAATAATCCTTTTGGGGCCTGTCCTCTCTGCGATGGATTGGGTATCAAAAAGGCAATGGATCCACTAAAAATTGTGCCAAATAAAAACCTTACCCTAAAGAATGGAGCCATTGCTCCTTGGGCTAAATCAGATTCACTTTATTATAGTCAAACCTTAGAAGCATTAGGAAAAGCTTACGGTTTCAAACTCACAGATCAATGGTGTGAACTCTCTAGTGAAGCACAACAGGCTATTCTCTACGGTACAAAAAGAGATGAAATTTCTTTTATCTATAAAAATAATTCTGGTTCGCATAAAATGACCCAACCCTTTGAAGGAATCATCCCTAATATGGAGAGACGCTGGAAAGAAACCGATTCTGCTTGGTCTCGAGAAGAAATCGAACGTTATATGTCTTCTTCGCCCTGCCCAGCTTGTCAC
Organism: Bartonella sp. CL100XZDX; assembly: GCF_042195375.1. Lineage (NCBI taxonomy): Bacteria > Pseudomonadati > Pseudomonadota > Alphaproteobacteria > Hyphomicrobiales > Bartonellaceae > Bartonella > Bartonella sp. CL100XZDX. The sequence continues at coordinate 16,759 of NZ_JBHIOH010000030.1, forward strand.
GGTTATCGTTTAAAACCAGAGGCACTTGCTGTAAAAATAAACGGAATGCATATTGGGCAAATATCAGATCTTTCTATTCTAAAGGCAGATGATTGGTTTGCCAATGTTCATCAATATCTCACAGAAAAACAACGTAATATCGCGGTACGTATTTTAAAAGAAATTCGTGAACGCTTGGCTTTTTTAAATCATGTAGGATTGGAATATCTTACCTTGTCTCGAAATTCAGGAACGCTTTCAGGGGGAGAAAGCCAACGCATTCGGTTGGCATCCCAAATTGGTTCTGGTCTTACAGGTGTTCTTTATATTTTAGATGAACCATCTATCGGTTTACACCAACGCGATAATGAACGCCTTTTGGAAATGCTGCGTCATTTGCGCAATCTTGGCAATACAGTTATTGTTGTTGAACATGATGAAGATGCTATTCTCACAGCAGACTATGTTGTTGATATGGGGCCTGCCGCGGGCGTTCATGGTGGAGAAATCATAGCGCAAGGGACACCGCAGGAAATTATAGAAAATTCAGCCTCTCTCACAGGCCAATACCTTTCAGGAAAAATGGCTGTTAAAATGCCGACAAAGCGACGCAAAATATCAAAAACGAAAACACTTAAAGTCATTGGCGCCAAAGGCAATAACCTCAAAAATATCAATGCGAATATTCCTCTTGGAACCTTCACATGCATAACTGGTGTTTCTGGAGGAGGAAAATCAACATTTCTTATTGAAACGCTTTTCAAAGCAGCATCACATCATATCATGGGCTCTCATCACAGCCCTGCCAGCTATGACAAAATTGAAGGATTAGAATTTCTTGATAAAGTCATTGATATCAACCAGTCCCCTATTGGACGCACCCCACGCTCTAATCCCGCAACCTATACAGGTGCTTTTACACCGATTCGTGAGTGGTTTGCTGATCTTCCAGAATCAAAAGCCCGCGGTTACAAAGCTGGGCGTTTTTCATTTAATGTTAAAGGAGGACGGTGCGAAGCATGCCAAGGCGACGGAATCATCAAAATTGAAATGCACTTTTTACCTGATGTCTATGTTACTTGCGATGTCTGTAAAGGAAAACGCTATAACCGAGAAACACTAGAAATAAAATTCAAAGGACAGTCTATAGCCGATATTTTGGATATGACAATTGAAAAGGCAGAAGAATTTTTCCAAGCTATTCCCGCTATTCATAATAAAATGGAAACTCTCATTAAAGTAGGATTGGGTTACATAAAAGTAGGACAGCAAGCAACCACACTTTCTGGTGGGGAAGCACAACGTGTAAAACTTGCGAAAGAACTTTCTCGTAAAACAACGGGACGTACACTCTATATTTTGGATGAACCGACAACAGGTTTACATTTTCATGATATTTCCAAACTTCTTGAAGTGCTTCACGAACTAGTCGAGCAAGGCAACACAGTTATAGTCATTGAACATAACCTTGATGTTATAAAGACAGCCGACTGGATTATTGATTTAGGACCAGAAGGTGGAGATCGCGGTGGTGAAATTGTTGCAATTGGACGCCCTGAAGACATCATTAAGGTTCCCGCTTCCTATACGGGAAAATTTCTAAAAGATGTTTTACTACGCCCATCTCTCTATAATTCCAATTCTTAAAAACGCTTTTTATTGTAAAATACAGCATATTAACAAAGCCTGTACTTTTATTATTACCTGTAAACCAACTCCTAATTCCAGTGATGCAACAAGTTTGAAGCAAAGACTAAAAACAATTTAGCGCTTTATAAGCTGTTTCAGTTGTCGTATTGCCAAATAAGAATGCGCGCATAATTGCATATTTATTCTCTGTTTTGTTTATACCTGAAACGACCAGACAGCCTAAACTGGGAAAAGTACGAAGTTTTAAGGGTATAAATAAGTTCCTATCTTTACATCACTTCTTAATTTATCTTTATGATTTCATAAGGAATCCGCGGCAATATCTTATAATGAAGATTGCCATTGCTTCACGCTTTTATTCATCGCGTTCCTTAATGGGATCATATTCCTCACGAAGGGACAAAACGCCCCAAACGGAATATATTTGCATTGCCAATTCACACATCTGTTTTAAAGAAACATTTCTCAATGCTCCCAAGCCCATTTCACAACAGCAGCTATGAATGCTATAATGATAAACTCATTTATTGTACACCACCATTTTTACGTTTATGAAGAAGCATAATCAGCAACATCACACTCTTTTCCAATATTTATCTCCCCTACTCCCTAATATTGTAAAGCCTTTAGTTATCGAAAGCTTTCATAAAAAACATTTTATTTCTTTTTTCAAATGTTGTTACCCACACACTCGTACTATTTATAATATATAAAGGTATTGTTTTGATTGATTGACGACAAAAAGATCTAAAATGAGAAAATCCTACGCTATTAGAGTTTCTCATTTAATGTGGAAAATGTCTAATTATCCTTATAAGTAAATGTGTTATCTAAAAAAAAGAAACAAAACTCTTTTATTGTATAATTTGAATTCTTGTAAAAGAATTGTAAGTTTTTTTCCCAAAAAACAGTATTTGGCTGTATTCTACAAAAGAAACTCTCCTAAAAGAGCTTAGAGTGTCATTATTTGCGACTTTTTGTGCACAAAGTATCTGTTGGACATCTTACAGTTGTCAATATAATGTGATGCAGTCTAAAAAGACAAAATAACGTTGGAGATAATTTCAGCATGAAAAAAATTGAAGCCATTATAAAACCTTTCAAACTTGATGAAGTGAAAGAAGCGCTTCAAAAAATTGGGTTACATGGTATTACAGTAACAGAAGCGAAAGGTTTTGGTCGTCAAAGGGAACATACAGAACTTTATCGTGGTACGAAATATGTTGTTGACTTTCTACCTAAAGTAAAGATTGAAATTGTTGTGTCCGATGAAAAACTGGAACAAACTGTTGATGCAATACGTAAAGCAGCTCAAACCAAACATATAGGAGATGGAAAAATATTTGTCTTTTCCATTGATGATGCAATTCGTATAGGCACGGACGAAACCGGTATCGATGCCCTTTAATAAATAACGAGAAAATTCACTTTTTTATCCACCTCAACGCCACATTAAGGAAATTGAATATGACAACCGCATCAGATATTATCAAACAGATTACAGACAACGAAATCCGTTTTGTTGATTTACGTTTTACTGATCCACGAGGAAAATTGCATCACATTACAATGGATATCGCAGAGATTAGCGAAGATACTTTTAGTGATGGTGTCATGTTTGATGGTTCTTCAATTGCTGGTTGGAAAACAATTAATGAATCTGACATGGTTTTAATGCCAGATCCAGAAACAGCACACATTGATCCTTTTTTTGCTCAATCTACTTTGGTCATATTTTGTGATGTACTTGATCCTGTCTCTGGTGAATTTTATCGTAGAGATCCTCGTTCTATCGCCAAAAGAGCTGAGGTTTATATGAAATCTTTAGGCATTGGAGATACAATCAATGTAGGTCCAGAAGCAGAGTTTTTTATCTTTGATGATGTGCGCTATAAAACGGACCCTTACAACACAGGGTTTAAACTCGATTCAAGTGAACTTCCCTCCAATGATGATACGGAATATGAAACAGGAAATCTAGGGCATCGCCCACGAATAAAGGGAGGCTACCTTCCTGTTCCGCCAATTGATTCCTGCCAAGATATGCGTTCTGAAATGCTCACAGCACTCAAGGATATGGGCGTACAGGTCGAAAAACACCATCACGAAGTAGCAGCAGGCCAACATGAATTGGGTATTCGTTTTGATACACTTGTTCGCGAGGCTGACAAGATGCAAATTTTTAAATATGTTGTACATCAAATAGCAAATAGTTATGGGAAAACAGCAACCTTCATGCCAAAACCAGTTTTTGGTGATAACGGCTCTGGAATGCATGTCCACATTTCCATTTGGAAAGATGGCAAACCCATTTTTGCAGGAAATGAATATGCCGGACTATCAGAAACCTGTCTGTTTTTTATCGGTGGTGTTATTAAGCACGCAAAAGCAATCAATGCTTTTACAAACCCATCCACAAACTCCTATAAACGTTTGGTTCCTGGTTATGAAGCTCCTGTTCTTCTTGCCTATTCAGCACGTAATCGTTCTGCATCTTGCCGTATTCCAATGAGCTCCTCACCAAATTCAAAACGTGTAGAAGTTCGTTTTCCAGACCCAACAGCAAATCCCTATTTGGCATTTGCAGCCCTTTTAATGGCTGGTCTTGATGGCATCAAAAACAAAATTCATCCCGGACATGCTATGGATAAAGATCTTTATGATCTTCCCTTAAAAGAACTCAAAGAAATCCCTACCGTTTCAGGAAGTCTACGTGAAGCGCTTGAAGCACTTGACAAAGATCGTGGCTTTCTTAAAGCTGGCGACGTTTTTGATGATGATCAGATTAATTCCTTCATTCAAGTAAAGATGCAAGAAGTCTTGCGCTACGAAACAACACCTCATCCTGTTGAATTTGATATGTACTATTCTGTTTAAACAATCAATACGCATTCTTTTGATTTTGAAAATGGAGGCAAAAGCCTCCATTTTTGTGGATATTCTTCTCATGCAAAAGCGCAAGAGGCTTTTTGCTCATCCGCTTTTCCTTTATAATGTGTTGAATCTCTTCAAATGAATTAACAAAGGTTTCTAATGCCGCGAATTTGTTTTCTCGTTCCCGTTCTTTTATGCATTGTCTTTATCACATCAACAACTAAAGCACATACAATAACCAACCAAAAACTTACAACTCTTGAGAAAGCAACATCTGCTTATAGTAAAGCACTTAAAAATGCCGATGCAAATGCCATCTTAAATGCTATTCCTCCCCAAGTCATCAACCGCTTAACCGCCAAAAAAAATCTTAATCAATCACAATTTCTACAAATCATGAAAAGCCAAATAGAACGGTTGGCAGAAAGTTACAAGATTGAAACGATCAACATTGATCAAAAACAAAAACGTGAAGGTACCCTTGATAATGGTACCCCTTATTTTGTTATACCCGTGGAGCTTGTAACCACAACAAATGCTGGAAAAAAATGCTCTATTCAAACTGAAATTATTGCCCTACTTCACGATAACCAATGGTATTTTATCCGTGGTAATGACGAAGCGCTCTTAACCATAACCAATGAACTATTTCCTGGACTTGATAAAGTAAAAACCAATCCTCAAAAAGTCACAAAAATACTCTGAGCGAAAAGAATGCACGTAAATAAAAGATTTTCCCCTATAAACAAGTTGTAACAATTGTAGCAGCAGCCTTAAATTCAACTTTTTTATGAGCACGACGTACCATTGTTTCTTTATCTATTCCCCATTGTTCCATCATCCAATCTTCATCTAAATGGGCAATAGACCAAGCATGATCAGCATCAATGTTTCCCGCAGCAACAGCAAGAGCAATGAGAGCAGATCCCGTTAAGGTTGTCATCATATGAAGTGCAGCAAGCATATAAGCAGACTCAACGCTACGTAAATAATGACTCACAGCTTGAAGTGCTTCTGGTGATTGTTCCACATGCATCAGCCCTTCTGTCAAATAAAACCTTGCACCCAGTTTTTTTTCTGCCCAATCTAATAAAGGATCCCATTGCTCAGATTGTTTTTGCACCAACTCTTTAGGTGTCTGTGCACGATAAAAGATCATATCACATGCAACGAAACGCAATAAATCTTCAAAAACCACCTGCATATCATCAGCGATACCATCAATAACAGTATTAACCAAACGCGTCATCGGCATTTTTGCAGGATCAACAACGTGCTTTTGGTTCTCAAATTCCTGAGCAACATATTCAGCAAACACTTCTGTTGGCACATGAAAATGACGCCTTGCGGGCGTTTTTACGGGACGTTCATCCAACAAAATCGTAAAGCCGACCTCCTCACAAGCGATCTTCACTTGCTTATAAAACCGTTTTGGGTGTGATTGGCATGAAAGATTTTGAATCTTTTGAACAGAACTCTTCTTATTCAATGGTATATCAAAACGATCCAAAATCTCACGCATATTGTTTACCTCCGATCTTTTCAAAAAAACGACTGTTTTTTTAAGTTCTGTAGCTTCAATAAGGTTTAATCTGACCTTCTTAACGATTCCAAAGAAGAAAAAAGACCTTACCACCCCCCACTCTAATTTAAGAGTTATATTTCATGTTTCTTTTACAAACAAGACAATGATGATTGCCTTTTATATATTCAATACAATCATAATAGTAAAACAATTTTTTAAAGTATTATCTTAATTAAGCAATTAAATATATTGAGTTTTATAGCAAAGATGTTCACGCCTTACTACAAAGTCATCCAAAATTTTGGAAAGAAATAACTGAGTTTGTCTTATTAGAACGCATGTTCCGTTATCCAAAAGATTCTGATCAGCATATGACATTCGATGCTGGTACAGGGATCTTGCTTTTTGAAATGTTGACGCGGAATAAAGCATTGATTGAAACAAATCAAGGTTATCTTCAATTTGATTTAGAGCGTCTTGAAGAAGTAATAGTAGTGATGATAGCAGATATAGAAGCACTTGAAACATTAGATGATGACGCTTATTTGGCAGGAGCTAAAGATTATATCCAAAATAATCTTGGTAAGCCACAAACTTCACAGTCACGATTTAATTTTTCAACATCATCTTATGCACAGCGAGTGATTAGAGGATTAAATCATTGAGTTTTATAAAAGGACGATTACTATTATTTACTTTTGCCATTCTAGCATTGTTTTCCATAAGTTGGTTATTATCTAAGAATTTGGTTAGCAATATACCCGTCATGCATGCGGTTGGACTTAGGTTGTTTGCCACTGCTGCCACCTTATGGCTGATTGCAGTATTTCGTGAGAAAGCTGTTTTCAGATCCCTACCATTGCTTTCCATGATACCTTCTTTTTTAATTCTATCAGTATTAGGATTCTCGCTGTATTTTGTATGCAGCTTTGGTGCATTAAAATCACTCAAAGCCAGTGATTTAACCATGGTGCTCGCTACTATACCAGGGATTACCTATATATTGGGGACACTGACGAATAGTCTTATGTTTTCATGGTTCAAGCTTATCGGTATGATCATTGTCAGTGTAGCGGCTATAACATTCAATATAAACAGTGGAGAAGATGGATACAGCCTCATAGGAATAGCTCTTGCTTTAACAGCAGCACTTTCTTACTCTGCTTATGGCTTATTGTCTAAACGTTATCTTAAAAATTTACCTTTGCTCACCTCACTGGCTTGGATCACGACAATTTCTGCAGCATCATTTATGCCATTATTTATTTTTGATCCTGCCCCACTCTTCTATCTTAAGTTAGAAGATATATTTAAAATATTGATTTTAGGAACTGTTTGCTCGGCACCAGTTTACGTATTATATCAAAAAGTTTTAGCCGAAGGAGGCGTATTATACGCCAATACGATCGGCGTATTATCTCCTTTTGCAGTGGTTGCATGTGAATGGATAATCGGCTCGAACTCTTCTCTTAATATTATCAAAATAGTTGCCATGATGATGGCTGTTATAGGGATGACACTCTTATTTATAGATGCCTCAAAGGTATCTACATGGCAACAGAAACGCCATTCTCAAAATTCCAAATTTAATGAGGAACCAAAATGAAAAAACTCGCGTTAGTTTGCCAGCGCAATGCAAAATTACCATTTATATTTGAAGCAGCACAAGCAGCTAATATCGAATTAGTCATGATCTATGATACCGCTGAAAGCGTTCCCACTCAACACCCCGCAGCAGTCACTTCAACTTGGCAACTTCCTGTTTTTGATAACCCAGAGCTAGCTCTAGACACTTTTGCAACAGGAGTAAAAAAACGCAATATTTCTGGGATTATGACCCTTCGCGAAGAAGCCATTCTGTGGACAGCTTTGGCTGCAAAAAAAATCAATACTCCAAGTATTGAACCAGAAGTAGCAGCATTAACCAGAAATAAATATCTCATGCGTCAAACTTTTGCTAAAGCAGGCTTAAGAACACCAGGATTTTTTTATATAGATAATCTAGAAGACCTATCACAAACACAAGCCTTGGACTATCCACTCGTTATTAAACCCGTCTCTGGATGGGCAAGTGCAGGCGTCATGTTAGCTAAAAATTCCACCGAACTTCCTGATCTCATTAAAGCCGTATGGAATGTTCAGCATAAAGACATGGCACGTTTTAATGATAAAAGTAAATCTGTAGGCTTAGTCGTAGAACAGTATTTGCCAGGAAAAGAGTTTGTCGTAGAATGCTTTGTTGATACAGCAGGTGTACACGTTCTGTCCGTTGGAGACAAAGGACAGCCTGAGGGACCATGGTTTGAAGAAACAATTTATCGTCAACGCTGTGATATAGATGATCCTTTAATTATTGCTTTATGTAAAACTGCATGCTCTGGAGTTAAAGCTCTTGGCATAAATATGGGAGCTGCCCATGTGGAGCTACGTCTAGATGCCAATAATTTACCTTATATCATTGAGATCGGCGCTCGTATAGGTGGTTCGGGTGTCTCCCATTTTATTGTTGAGCAAGGTACAAGGATTTCATTTGCAAAACTCTGTATGAATGCCGCTTTAGCTGAACCAAACCCAAACCTTCCCGATATACTCCCAGCTGAAAAAGTGGCAGCAAATTACATTATTCCTCTTCGTGGTCATGGACGGTTTTCTGGATTTTTAGGTCTAGATAAGGTTGCACAACATCCTCAAACCGCCAGAACTATCATTTTCTTTGAAACCAATCATATCTCACCACCTCCACCAGCATTTGGTGGATATCCTGGTTTTATTTTCTCTGTTCATGACTCAAACGAAGAAGCACGCAATTACCATAAATGGCTCGATGATACCTTAAGCATCATATGGAAACACCATGTTTATCAATAGTCCGATAAAGATATTTCTACTGACCTTGAACTTTGAGATATAAATCTTATCGATACAAACGAAGTCACAATGCGAATGCGATTGCCTAAAATTTTGCAAATATTTTCCCATTGATGCATATTTCAAAAACCAAGAATTGAGGGAAATATAATCTATTTTTACACCCCATTTTAATAAAAGCTCTTCAATGTTTCTGTATTTGAAACAATAATAAAAACTTATAGACGAGTTTTTCGATACGACCAATCTCTTCTCCCCATACCTCAAAGAAGAAAAGAAAAATTTACCTCCCCCGCTCTGATTTAAAAGTTATATTTCATATCTATTTCACAAATAAGATATGATCTTGTTCATATATTCAATACAGCCATTAGAACAATTTTTTTAAAGGATTTATCATTATAAGAACTGAAGATGTTGAATTTAATGGTAAAAGTGTTCAAACTTTACCACTTTTCTCATTATCCACCGACAATAATGCGATTAATACGAACAGCTTCAAAAACGCTTTTTACAAACTTTCAAAGCATAAAAATGCGTATCATCCACGAAACGATAGAGCTGTATATTTTACAAATCCCCTCCTTTCCTTAACAGCAAAAGCTCTTAATCAACAGTCAATACCTTCCGACCTTTCATGATTGATATCAACCGACCTCAAACGCCAGTACTTTACAGCATAATAGGATAATAAGGCTACTATTTTAAAAAGCTGATGACGAATACATCGAAAATGTTTATAGCCAAAATAACACAAATAGACTTACAGTCTCATTATCAATTTTTTTGAAGCATCCCTATCAACCAGATAAAAAATAAATCAACGTGATCCTTTCATACCTATTAAAACACATGATGCCATTATCAAAAGAAGAAATTAAAATTCTGCACCATCAATGGTTTTAATCCCGACAATAAAACAAAACTTTACAAATCACATTTATTATTTTTAAAAAGATTTATTAAAAATGATAGCGCAAACCACCAGAAAAATGAACTCCAGAAAAACCAGCCTTGGTTAACCTATGCTGATAGCTAAGATCACTATGAAGTGTAACTTTAGAAGAAAACTGCACATTGATACCCAAACCTGTTTCTAAGGAAGAACCAAAAGAACCCAACTGGAAAACATCTTTAAAATGAACAAATTGTTTTTTACCAAAACGATTAGAAAGATGAATATTGCTATAAAAACAAATGATACGATCCTTTTCAGATGCTGTAAATGTTTTATTTAAACGCCCACCAATACGCATCAACCATTGACTCATTTTTTTCATCTCAACATGAAATCCATCAATATCACGAAACTTATCAAATTGAAGATGTTGATAAATAAGCTGCAGTTGCGGATCAAAAATAAGATCTTTATATCCTGTCATAAACACTTTACCAGCAGAAAATGAAATGTTCAAAGGATTTGCTTTTAATGTCGCCGTCTTACCCCAAGCATGAGTAAGCACATCCCCTTTAAACAAACCATAAGATAAAAGACCATCTACATAAAAACCAGTGTTGTGTTTCACACTACCGTATGCCGTAAATGACCATTTATCAAACGTACTCTTTTGGCTTCGTTCCACGTTACGAGGTTGTAAGGAAAGTTTTCCATAGGTTCCCATAATCCCAAAAGATGTCGTATTATGTGCACTCTCTACCGTTTTAAGCAAAAGATCTGTTTCTATAGCGTTATAATCAACATGTCCATCGTACCCATATTTAAGTATAGAAAGATCTGAGACATAACGATAACGTCCACCATAACTCTGAACAGATAAAGCAAAATTCCCTTCAACTTTTAATAATTTACGAGGAATAGACCGCCTAACTTGCAACTGCTTTTGTTGATGACTAATATCCATGAGCCCAACATGAAACAAAGCATTTGGTACCAGAAGGTAAGTGGGAACCTGTGGAACAACCTCCCTGATCTTTAACTCAGAAGGGGGAATAGCAGACACCTCTAAAGCAGGCTGAATATATTTACTTTCAAGGCGGAAATCCCAAAAATCTCCATCTCCTTCAACTAATCTTTGAGAAGTTTGTGCATTTCCAAGAGCAGAAGCTGGACCATAAGCATGAAGATAATATTGGTAAGGCAAACCCTCTAATGCGATATAAGCACGATTTAACTGAAAAGAATCCTCTGCCGCTTTTCCAGAAACCTGAATAAGTGAAATACTATGAGCATTTTCACCGGTTGCTATCTCACCCTGATTTCCTGAAACAAATTGCACATAAACTGTCGTTTTTCCAGAAACATCACCATGTATCAAAAGCCGATCAGTTTTTTTATTATCGAGCAAACCATCACTACTGAGATGTGTATTGAGATAAATATCTGCCCTATCTTGCGCACTATAAACTTCTTTTTCTCCCTTCCCAATATAAAGTGTCTGATACTCCTGGAACATTGGAATCTCAAAAGCAATAAAACTATCAGAAACTTTCACAAATGAAATAGACGAACTTGTACGGTTTGCAACTTGCAAATCTATCCCTTTTCTTTTTGTCAAAAACCATTTTGATCCCCCTGTTAAATAAAGTTCAGCAATAGAATCATCGGCAACACGAGTCCCTCCTATCAATGAAGAGGAATCAGCCAAAATCGCTACAGTCCCCTCCTTTTCAGCTGTTAATAATAAATCACCAAAAATTTTTGTACCTTCTGTTACTCCAATATAACTACGACTTTTATTACTATGAATAGCTGTTCCGTCTGGAACCTCAAAAATTGTCCTTTTCAAAAAGACAAGTCCCTGTTCATACGCATCATTTTCCCCATCCCTCTCAAAATACATACCATGTTTGTTACCGATTGCTTTAATTGTTGAATCTTCAATATTAACCCGTGAAATTAAAATATTTCCTTCCCTGCCATTATTGGATGGTGTGTTAGAATCTTGTCCAACTGTTAAAACATGAACATCCGTAGAAATAATATTCGTATTTTTTACATAAACAGAACCATGATGTTTTACATTGAAAACTGTATGTGTAATTTTTTCATTTGTATTTTCTTTGTCTTCTGTTTTTTGATATTTTGAAGCAATGGTAACACCATCTAAAGTCGCACTACCCCCTCTCCCCACATAAAGCGCAGCAGCATCATTCACATCAATAAATCCACTTTTCATCTGAATACTCGCATCAGCCCTAACGAAAAGAGCACTCTCTTGACCGATACCCAAACCTTCCACTTTAATTTCTGTATCCGTTAACGTAACAGATGCTCCTAGATTCTCTGCATAAGCAGCAATCTGAGAAGCCTCAATTGTTCCACGATTAACCTCAATCATTCCACTATCAGCTTTAAGACCTATTGATACATTTTTAAAAGCTGAATCGCTCAAAACAATTCTTCCTCCTCGTGATACAAAAACACCATAAATATCTTCTATACCTGCAGTAGCTTCAACCTCTACACGCATTGCCTGAATAACTGTATTTGGCTCCTGCACTACTATAGCAGCAGGTAACATGAGAGACCGCCCCTCCCCATTCTTTTCTTTAACAGGTGCCGTGAATTTATATACTTTATCACTAATTGTATGCTTTGAACCATCACTGCATTCATAAGGTAATTTGTTTTTGTCACATGACAGTGATGTATATGAATGAGAATGTGCCTCAATATTTATATTTAACAAAAAAGAAAAAATAGCTGCTGTAAAAACGCACGAATACAAGTGATTGTTAGATACCTTGACTATCATTGTTTTTCAAAACTTTCTTTTTTCAACAAAAACAAAAAATGCTGGCAAAAAAATAAACCACAAATTAAACACAACAAGAATGAAACAAACAAAATTATTTTATTTTTTATGATAAATTACAGCATTAAATAATATGTTTTGTGTCTTATGTAAAGAAAGAACAAAAAGTTTAAAAATACCATTTAGGATGACAATCCCTTTAAAGAATGCATCTCAAAAACCGCTGAAAACTGCAATTACAAAGTGCCGAAAAACCAATCTTTTAAAAAACGTGAAAAAATGCGAACTTTGAAGAGATACAATATTCAATTTATCTCACCATCGAAAAATTAAAATACAACAAAATGAGAATAACTTTTAAGATTAAACGATTAAAACGTTTTAATAAAACACAGCACAAATAAGATACAGTATACGAAATCTATAACCGCATTATCTCTTCAACCACAACAAAAAAACAAGAAATTGCACACTAATGTATAAGCTAATCTACATAATTTCTATATTAGAAATGCTAGACATCTAACAAAAAAATTTGAATTAATAAATGTAATATTTTAGATCTTTTGATAAAATCTAAAATACAGTAAAACACTCACCATTTTGAAATTTAAAAACACCAAAATAAAATTTCATCAAAATCAGCTCTATGAAAGCTATCTGTTTATTATCGTTAAAGCAAATATTTTAGCAAAGCTATTATTTTCCATTCTTTATATTGAATAAATTTCTCTAAACAACAACTCACTATCCTCCGTTATCATCATCTGACAACGACATTATTGCTAATCTCGTAGCTGATGAATATAACTACATTGGAAACAAAAGACCGATATTTCTCTCTTCTCCCGTTTAATATTTTTATTCAATTATTGCTTTAAAAATCAACGTTCTACTATTGGCGATCACTTGTGCAAAGCTTTTTTTATTTTCTGGCGCTTTTTATCATTTTCAAAACGTAACATCAAATCTCGCTCTTGTTTTGTCGAATTGGTTACACCAAAAGTATCATTGTCCATAACCTGCTGATACCCTGCTACCATTAAATTGACTAAAAATGAATCACTTCGCGGCGCTGATGAAAAATAGATTCCCTTTGAATCTTGTAATTTGTACCGATAACCTGCTTTAGTCATGCACTCATAAACTGCTGCAAAATCACTTGCACGCGAATCCATATTTTCAGAAGAAGCGTAGATTGGTTTCCAACCACATTTTGACAGTGCTTGTTGGACCATAGACTTATTGACACCGGGCTTTTCCCATAATTCTAATGTCGATGGGAGAGGTTTGCTAATACACCCAGCAGTGCTTAATAAAATTATAGCACTCAATAATTTCAATGTTTTTTTCATTCCCCCTCCTTCAATATTTACGATAGAAAGACTGATAAGTCTTCTAATATTTGCTCACACGCAAGATGACTCTTGTTAGCATATAGATATTGAAGAAACAATCCCACCCACCCCATGCAAAAACAAGAATGTAAGGATTTTTGATTACAGTAGCCTCAATACTTAAGGTTGACATTCAGGTTGCTCTTTATGCTCTTTACAATGAGGACTATTCAAACGCCTCTCTACACTTCGCAGAGGAATAACTGCATCAGGTTGACAAATTGGAAGATTTTCATATTTCTCACACCACTTCATTCTTCCCAATTTATCTTGAAAACCTGCTTGGATCATACATGCATTCACAGACTCCTCTGCATTGAATTTTTCATCCATACTTGTTTCTGTATCAAGACGACCATCAAGATGCTGTATTCCACATTCTAACAGGGCTTTTTTTATCTCAAGCTGATCTGCACCGGATTTTTCCCATGCATCTACAGCTGTTCGAGAAGGCTGCTCTAGGTAACATCCTGCCATAACAAATAAGGTTATCCCGCTTAATAATTTTAAAATCTGCTTCATTTTCCTATCCTTGAGTAATTTTGATATTACGAAACAATCTATAAATTATTATACATGCTGTTTTTTATTTCCAAAACAATGATGAACATTATCAGCCTATATTATTTTTATCTTTCCGAAGATTATGCCATAATTATTATAGCAAAAATACGGTAAAATTATTACTAAAACCATATTCTATCAACGATATGCTTATAATTATTATCAATATTTTGATTACAACCAAAATAGATATTTTATATCATTGCGCCAACAGTTGTGGTCCTCATAAATAATTAGCATTGACATGCTGAATTAAGCCATCCCCGCACGGGCATGAGAAGCATGAAGGTAGGGATTGTTGATCATCACAAAATGCAAAACTTAAGGTTTGCATTCAGGTGCATTTTTATACTGTTTACAATAAGGGCTGTTCAAGCGCTTCTTGACACTGGGCCTAGGGATCACAGCGCCTGGACGACAAATGGGAAGGTTTTCGGCTCTAAAAGTATAACATGGCCCACCCGCTCTTGCTACTTCTTCATCTTTATAGCGAAAACCTGATTGAAGCATGCAAGCATAAATTGTTGCTTTTGCATTGATGCTCTGCTTTCTATTTTCTGGATCGACATCATAAGGTGTTGGCATGCCACATTCTAACAGGGCTTTTCCTATCTCAGTAAAATCTGCTCCTGGCTTTTCCCACGCACTCAAATACCCTCCAGGAGTTTTATTAAACTGACATCCGGCTATACTCAATAGAGTTATCGCACTTAATAATTTTAGAGTTTGTTTCATTTTTTACTCCATGATTTAATTCAAGGCTTTTGTTCTAAATGAAATGTGCCATAAAAACTTTTGGCATTTATAACCCACATCTCCAAGACAGGTATGGGAGCTTATGGGATTCATGATCACTCTCCACCATTCTGTCCACCAGTTACTACCAGCAGGTATTGTCGCGTAGGTATAGCCATTACCGCCAATAATTCTGCTTACAAAATCATATCTATACCCATCAAAAACCTGTTTCATGCGTCTGTGAATGGCTGCTATGATGGTCTGTCATGCCAACAATCGTCATACTTTCTCCCATTACATTGATATCTTGACCGGAAATCAGATGAGAAGCAGAAATCTTGGCTTCTCCTTGTGCGTCTAACACGATGTTGCCCGTCGCCCCAAGGATAGAGGAAATTATTATTGCGTGTGTTTCAGAGCTATCGGAAGATTTCTCATGCAAAAAGCCACTTGATGACGATTGTTTTTGCTGATCGTAGTGTTCTTGAGCACCTTTTATGGTAGTATTGAATAATTTTGCACCGCAATACAGTTGCGGAGTGCATTTTGTCCGCCTCCACTTGTGATAAAAATTACTCTCGTATCAATATTATAAAAAATAAGTTTGATCCTTGCTATTGTGAGCGCAATAACAATAAGAGTCGTAACACTGTCACACGTTCATTGTTCTCTTTAATTTACTCTTCTATGAGATTTTATTGTGATACCTTGCTGCTCTTTATTAAAGTTTTTGCAAATACAATCATACAATGCCTCTAATGACTTTGTTATCCACTATTTTCTACCAACGCCAATCCTCTTTGAGAAAAAATACATAAAGAACTTTATCTTCGATTCTAAAAGCAATAGTAGTTTTCTAAACAATAAAATTTAAACAACCAATTTTTTAAAGAGCTTAAAGAACAATTCTTACAATAACTTCTCTTGTGGAACAAAACTTCATTAATACGTTTAGAAAAAGATATCTGCCTATAATCTTGTATCTGGTAAAATCTATTTGCACTATTAGGCATTTTTACCTGAAAGACTTATATTGATTGCAGGGCTCACCATCAAAAAATGCCTAATATTTATATGATTTGGTCGTTACCGTAAGCAATGGCTCACAAAACTTCCAAAGCAAAATAATAACGAGCAGATTTTTTCAATCTAGATTGTTCTAACCTTTAGAGAATAACAATCAAACACCTGTTTTCCTGATGACATCAGCTATTTGTTTTGAGCTTTATCTCTATTCACATTTTATTGCTGTTTCTTTTGCTTAAAATTATAAAGTTTAAGTGCATAGAAACAAATAATAAGCCAAGCAATCCAACTAAAACCTATAATTAAAACCGGTCGTGTCTCATCAAAATACCATAACAGAATAAAAATAAAAACCATAAATAAAATAGAAAAAATCGATCCTATTGGCCAAAATGGAATGGGAAATTTTAAACCATTCTGTGCTTCTTTAGGCATCTTAATTCGCATAAAAAATTGTGAAAGTAGAATCATCATCCAAACAAAAACTGTCGCAAATGTTGCCATTGCGGCAATAAGAAAAAAAAGCTTTTCATGGTAAAAATAATTAAGGACAGCACCAAGAAGAAAGATACCGAAGATCATCAAAATAACAAAAACTGGTATACCATTTTTTGATAAATATTGAAACTTTTTTAAAGCATAACCCTCCTGCGATAAACCATGGATCATACGACAAGCACCATACATTCCACTATTCATTGCTGAAATAGCCGCTGTAACAACAACAATATTTAAAATATTTGCTGCATACGAAATCCCAAGATTTTCAAAAATAGATACAAAAGGGCTATCCATAAGACCAATCTCATTCCAAGGATAAAGAGACATTAAAATAGCTAACGTCATGACGTAAAAAAGCAAAATACGAACTGGAGTAGAATTAATTGCCTTTGAAATCGTTTGATGAGGGTTTTGAACTTCCATAACTGCCATGCCAATAATTTCTATGCCACCAAAAGCAAAAACAACAACACTAAAACAAGCTAAAAAACCAAACCAACCATTGGGAAAAAGTCCACCATTTTTCCATAAATTATGAACAGTAACGGTAGAAAAATTTGCACCTTCACCCCACCCCCAAAAAATAATTGCTATTCCTAAAATAATCATCGCAATGATAGCGATAACTTTAATAGAAGATAGCCAAAACTCTAGTTCACCATAGACTTCTACAGCAGCTAAATTAATACCTGTGATGATTAATGTAATACTCAGTGCCCATACCCAAGGAGCAACATCAGGATACCAAAACCCCATATAAGTCGCAAAAGCTGTAATATCAGCCAAACCAACAAGAATCATCTCAAATACGTATGTCCATCCCGTTAAAAAACCTGCTAATGGTGATATGTAATTTGCCGCATAACGAGCAAAAGAACCAGGTAATGGATTATGAAGTATCATCTCTCCTAGAGCCCGCATAACCATAAAAATAGCTAAACCAGCAATACAATAGGCAATCAAAACACTGGGACCGGCAAGCTTAATTGCCTGTGCAGACCCATAAAAAAGACCTGTTCCAATAGCAGAGCCAAGAGCTAAAAAAATAACTTGGCGCTTACTCATCCCTCTTTTCAGTTTATTTATTGCCATTTCTTTCCTTACTTTTTGAAATGCTGACAATCCACACAACGATAACAGCTTTATGATAAATAAAGCCTCATGTTTCTTTCACAAATATATTTCAAAAAACATCGAAGACCAGCCCGTCAAACACTTTGTTCTAAACAATAAAAAATACTTTTATTGCGAATTACTCAGCTTTTATAGCCTGCAATTTCGTATTATTTTATTCAAATAAAGTGATAATGAATTTTTTTATAATTGTCATTTAATTCATTTCGTATTCTCTAGTTTTTTACAGAGAAAATTAATCTTAATGTAATCTAAACTTTTAGGCTTCTATTTCCGTGCACGAAAATAGAAGCCTAAAACTTCATAACAAACGCATTAACTATGCGTACAATTAATTTTTTGTTACTTTAAGAAAACTCTCTTTGAGCCCACAAAGCAAACTTTTTACGCCAATTGAATAGCTCAATCAATGATAATACGAATCTCGCAAGCCTTCAAAAGTATGAGAAATTGTATTTACAACCCATCTTTTAAGGACTCCAACTGTCTTAAAGATAAACTTTCCAATGGAAAAAAAATATGCGCTAAAAATAGAATCTTTGACTGTTGGCCTAATGATAGCATTCTCCTTATCTTCGGGATTTTGCCCTGAGATAGCAATAAAATCTTTGTTTTTCGCTAAAATCAGAGGCTCCTTCTCTTGGTCCACTATTGTAATGAAAACTTCCTCTGGAAAGCCACCTCTCCTACAATTTGCATGAATCTCAAGAATTTGAGAGAAAAAAATAACTGTTATTGATACACATAATCTAGCACTTTTAAACATTTCTTTCTCCTTTTTTATTTAAATATCAAAAATGAAATATAAAATTCATAAAGTATTAACAAATAAGAAGAATCTACAATAAATTTTTTATTTTTACTTAATATAATACATATATTATAATTTGTACTTATAAAAATATAATATTACAACATATAATTTGTGAATATTATTTAACTTAGATTAAAATTTCTGATAGAAATCAGAAAGTATAGGTACTTTAAATTTATAGTTTCTATAAAATTATGATGCTAAATCAGATCCCTATAAAATAATAAAATATCTAGTTGACTATAAATAACATATATATACATAATTCATTAAATAATTCAAATATAGTATTGATCTTCTATATTTTCATATGAGGAAGTTTCAAAATTCAATATCCGCCCTTCATCATTGTCCTTAAAACAAATATTATTGAAAACTTAATGAAGGAAAAATTGTTTCTGGTAAAACAGATAATAAGTGCCCTTCACGCACAAGTATATGTGCTTGATGAAGATCTGGAGCCAGATAGCGATCTTCCTTAAGAGAAGCAACATTTTTGCGTAAACATTCCATAACAGATTGCAAAAAAGTACTTGTTTTTAAAGGTGCACGATATTCAATTCCTTGTGCTGCAACAAGCGTTTCAATGCCAATAAGTGTAAAAAGATTTTCGCTCATTACCAATAACCGACGAGCTCCATGACAAGCCATTGAAACATGATCTTCTTGATTGGCTGAAGTTGGGGTTGAATCAACGGAAGCAGGATGGGCCATTTGCTTATTTTCAGACATTAAAGCTGCCGCTGTTACTTCAGCAATCATAAAACCTGAATTAAGACCCGCATTATGCGCTAAAAAAGCTGGAAGTCCATAAGAAACTGCTGGATCAACCATAAGAGCAATACGCCGTTGAGAAATAGATCCTATTTCACATAAAGCAAGAGCAATCTGATCAGCAGCAAACGCTACAGGTTCAGCATGAAAATTCCCACCTGATACAACTTCACCATTCCTTAAAATCAATGGATTATCTGTAACAGCATTTGCTTCAATAATCAGTGTTTTTGCTGCTGCCAGCAAAATATCAAAACATGCCCCCATGACCTGTGGCTGGCAACGTATACAATAAGGATCTTGTACACGCTCATCACCCCGTAAATGTGCTGCACGAATTTCTGAATCCTCTACAAGCTTTTCTAATGTTTTCGATACGGCAATCTGCCCATAATGTCCTCGTAAAATATGAATATCAGGATGAAATGGCGCCGTTGATCCCATGATGGCATCTGTCGTCAAGGCCCCTGCCAACAATCCACCACACAATGCCCGATAACCTCGAAAAAGACCGGCAAGTGCAAGGGCTGTTGATGTTTGAGTCCCATTAATAAGAGCTAGACCTTCCTTTGCCTCTAAAATAATAGGGGACAATCCCGCTTTCTCTAATGCAACAGCTCCACTCATACGAATATTTTGAAAAAATGCTTCCCCTTCTCCCATCATAACAGCCGCCATGTGAGCAAGTGGAGCTAGATCACCTGAAGCACCAACAGACCCTTTTTCAGGGATGACAGGAATGACGCCCTTTGCAAGCATATTTTCCAGCAAATTTACCAATTCTAGACGAACTCCTGAAGCTCCTCTTCCTAAAGAGATAAGCTTTAAGCTCATTATCAAACGCACAATATTTTCAGCTAAAGGTTCTCCTACCCCACAACAATGGGACAAAATAAGATTTCTCTGTAAAACAGTAACATCGTCCGCATCAATTTTAATGGAAGCCAACTTCCCAAAACCAGTATTAATACCGTACACAGGCTCACTTCCAGCAGCAATTTCAGCAATGCGCAGTGCCCCTTTCTCGATAGCTAAATGCGTGTCATTATGAAGTTTACTCACTTCACCATTAAAATAAATAGCCGCAAGTTCACTAAGCGTCACCTCGCTCGGTTTCAGTATAATAGTCATAATTTACTTTCTTTTTTATCAAAGTGTAATGTTTAGCATTATTGATGCTTCTATAAAACAAAAAAACTATAACGACTCTTTAAAACGAGAATACTTTCTTAAAGGTATTCCTTACGATGGAGTCATTATCCAAAAGTAGAATAGTTGACGATAAATGAAAATGAAATATTGACAAACACAACCAAAGTCATGGATTAAAAAAATAAATAACGCATTAATTTATAATTATAATCTAGCATGATTCATATTAAATGAGAGAGCCGAACATCTTAAGATTCTCCCATTCTAAATCTGTGTATGTTGAATTAATCAAAACCATTCGCTTGAACGTCATAAGCGAGATTGGCGTATGGATAAAACTGTACAAAAAAGAACTAAAACCCCTCTTATGAACCTTCTCAAGGGCTGTCGCAACATTGGGAAATGATAAACTGTGTGATGGTGCAGACTTGTTCTTGTGTATGAAGCGTAAAGACGAAGGACTCAATGAATTTATCATATGGATATATCATTAAGCTATTCCTACTAAACTTATAAAAATCTTAGACAGATAGCTGTCACAATCTATCATGATTGCAAAAATTAAACTCTATAGAAAATTAAAAAACTTATTTAACATATCACAACATAGAAGAAATTAAGCTTATTTACCACTTCTAAAATTGTATTTAAAGCGCCAGATTGAAACCTGAAAAGTACATCTTCAATAAAACCACACAAGACTCGAACTAACCCGTTATTTAAAATAAAAATAAAAAAAGCTTTCTTATATCAAAAAATTTAATTAACATATTGTTTTTATATTATATCTTTAAAAAGAGAAATGCTTCATATAACATATTTATATTTTACTTTTTTGTTATATTGAATCTGAATTTAGAGATAATTTCAGAATTAGTTTTTTTAAAGATTCTTCCAAACCATTACCCTTTTTACTGCAAATTTCTGATTATGATAATTTTTTGTACTTTTTCAGTTGTTTTTGTCAAAATTTATTTAAAACTCCCTCATATTAAATGAACAATGAAAATAAGATGTCAATGTCAATTTGAATGCTGAAGAAGAAAAAACTCTCCCCCTCAAAATCTACCTTAATAATGCGTTAACCTCCTGAATACCGCCTACTCTGATGTGCTAAAAGAGCAAAAACAATCATCGATATCAGATTATCCTGCATACATATAGAGCTCACTTCGATACAAAAGCTCTAAATTACCTTGCACTTCATATTTCTTTGTCAATGCAACCAATTGCCGCAAATATTCTTCCCCATAGCAAGTAATAGCGCGTTGCGCTTGTGTTGAAGAGCGGCTCATTCCAATAAAAGCTTCAGATGGGATCATCATCGTCCAATTGTGCGTATGAAAAAAAATCTTTTCTGGATTTACCCCAAAGCCATCACTCATTTCCTGTAAAAAATCAAAATTACGATAATACCGGGAATAGTTCGGACTCATTTTCTCTAACAATGTCTCATAAGCCTCTAGAAATTCACTATGCTTGAAATCACGATTATTTTGAATAACAGCCATGACACCATTGACTCGAAGTTGTTCTGAAACAGAACAAAGCAACTTAGGACGATCCATCCACTGAAACGCTTGCGCTGCAATAACAAGATCAACCTCACCAATTTGAGGCAATAGGTCTTCGGCACGGCCCTGATACCACTGCACCGTAGGAAATTTTCTTCGCCCCTTCTTAATCATATCTGCCGATACATCGATAGCATGATATTGGTGCTCATTTCCTAAAAAATTAACAACTCCCTCTAGTGCGATACCTGTCCCAGCCCCCACATCCACAATGGACAAATGCTTTTTGTTCTTAAAAGGATGAGTAATAGTTTTAAATAAAGTAAGGGGATAGCGAGGACGATAACGATCATAATCATTAGCCAATCCATCAAACTTTTCACTTTGCCGCTGAACAGTTTCTATCATATGACTTTCACCCTCCTTCACAATTACTACCATACATAGTTAAAAAGCCCTTTTTTGTCCAAATATATTAAGCACACCTTCTAAAGGAGAGAAAATAAGAACTGCCCTTACCGACTATCTTTCCATAAGATTGATACTTACATTTTGCTCTTTTCCAATTGTTATCTACACGTTGTGAAACCCAAAACTCCTACGAAAATAATGTAATTTTCTGTAATAATAATTGATATAAATATTATTGATCTTTTATAAGATGACATCTATATTATTATTTTAATATCAAATCACTTAAGCGTACCTAAAACACATAGAGATATCAATTTATTAATAAATACACCTGTTTGTAAAGTTCAAAATACTTTCCACCAAGAAAATAAACCCTATATAATACATAAAATATCTGTGGAGACATCTTTATGTTAAATGTACAAACTTCTTCAATGTTTAAAATATTAAAACAATTTCCAATCGTGTTTTTTTTGGCATGGTTAGTGCCATTTTTAAGTGGGTGCGGGTTTAATACGATACCAACAAATGAAGAAAAAGCACATGCAGCATGGAGTGAAGTGCTCAATCAATATCAACGTCGTACAGATCTCATCCCCAATCTTGTAGAAACAGTTAAAGGTTACGCAGCTCATGAACAAAGCGTTTTCACAAATGTAATTGAGGCACGTGCAAAAGCAACACAAGTCAATATTAATGCAGATATGTTGAATAATCCAGAAGTTATGCAGCAATATCTCAAAAATCAAGCAAATTTATCAAGTGCCCTTTCGCGACTTATGGCTGTTGTCGAAAACTATCCGGATCTTAAAGCAAACCAGAACTTTCTTGCTCTTCAATCACAATTAGAAGGAACAGAAAACCGAATTTCCGTTGCGCGCCGCGACTATATTGAAACAGTACGTGCTTACAATACTGCACTCAAAACAATGCCGACGATGATTTGGGCAAAGCTATGGTTTCGTGATGCTAAACCTATGCCTACTTTTACCATCGATACTGATAGCCAACAAACACCAAAGGTTAATTTTAATTAATGAAATCATTTCGATACTCTTTGCAACGTATTGTATTTTCACAATTATGGGCTTTTATCTGCTCTCTGTATTTAGTTGCTGCATTGGGAAGTATCGCTTGTTCGCAAATAAAATTTCCTCCCTTAACCGGCTATATCAACGATGTAGCTCATTTGCTCGATAATGCAACCAAGGAAGGCTTGACAAAAAAGCTGGCAGCACTCGAAGAGAAAACGGGAGATCAAATTGTTCTTGTGACGCTCCCTACTCTTTCGGGAAATGATATAGAAACATACAGCAATTCTCTTTTTCGTACATGGAGATTAGGTCAAAAACAAATCAATAACGGCATATTAATCCTCATTGCACCAAATGAACGCAAAGCACGTATTGAGGTAGGCTACGGTCTGGAAGGAGAACTAACAGATGCCATTTCCTCTGTCATTATTAATAGCTTCATGATTCCTAATTTTCGTGAAGGAAATTATCAAAAAGGAATTGTCGAATCCGTTCACGCAATTATCAAAATGATCACACAAAGTGATGCTGATTTTTCTTTTCGAATCAATAAAAAAGCTAAAGCTGTTGAAGAACAACGCAAACAAGCTGAAAAAGAAGAAATGATTATAAATACAATCACGTTCCTCATTCTCTTTATAGTCGTTGGTTTGCCCATTCTTGCTATGATTTTTGGTAAAAAAATAGGTCCACAAAAGTATCTCTGGCTGGGGATCATCTTCACACCTTGGTTTCTTAACTTAAGTGCCGGTGGCAGATATCCTGGTGGAAGATTCGGTGGTCCTCGAGGTGGAGGGGGCTTTAGGGGTGGTGGTGGATCATCAGGTGGGGGCGGTGCAACAGGAAGATGGTAAAAGGAGCGTGGATTTTTAAGCGTAGTAAATCTTCTTAAGATAAATTTATGAACGTATTCTCTTTTATTCAACAATTCTATACCTTACTCTGTAATCACTTTTATTGATTACAATATAAACTCAAACATCAAGATAAATATTACCAATGACATTTGAATTGAAACATACGGATCGTAATCACTTATCACATCATTTTAATGCAATTCTAGGAAATCCACCCGTTGAATGGAAGATAAGTGATCATCTAGTTGAGTATCCTGAAGCTCTGCGTTATATGCAAGAACGTGTAGAAAAAATTCTTGCAAAAACCGCGCATGAACAAGTTTGGCTTCTTGAACACCCTTCCCTTTATACAGCGGGAACGAGTGCAAATAAAAAAGATCTTTTGGCGCCTAATTTATTCCCTGTTTATGAAGCAGGACGTGGAGGTGAATTTACATATCACGGTCCAGGACAGCGTATTGCTTATATCATGCTTGATCTTAAACGCCGAAAACAAGACATTCGTGCTTTCATTAGTGCATTAGAAGAATGGATCATACAGATGCTTGCAAACTTTAATATTAAAGGCGAACGCAGAGAAGATCGCGTTGGTGTCTGGGTTAAACAATCTCATTGCCCATCAAAACAAAATGATCTCTCTTCCGAAGATAAAATTGCAGCTATTGGCATTCGAGTGCGAAAATGGATAAGTTTTCATGGAGTTTCTATCAATGTTAATCCTAATTTAGCCCATTATTCAGGAATTGTTCCTTGTGGAATTACAAACCACGGTGTAACAAGCTTTCTTGATCTAGGTTGCCCTGTAGCAATGCATGATATTGATATTGCTCTCAAACACGCTTTTGAACAAATTTTTGGTCCAACAATTGATGTTTTCTAAGTGCATTGATTTTTAAATAAAAAACAGGCATAAAATTATTTTAATAAATATTTTATTTTATGAGGTAGATAGTTAAACGCTATGAGCGATAACAAAAAGGATCTTTTTAGTGTTTTAAATAAAGCCCAATCTCGGGTAAATACAAAAGAAAACACTCTGCAGCCTCCAATGAAATCAAAAGCGATGATTTCAAGAAAAAGTGCAAAAGATACGCAAGAAGATGACTATAATGCCCTCTCTATTCGAGTTCTTGAGGGTTTAGAGCCCGTGCGTTTACGCCCTGGAATGTATATTGGTGGAACAGACAGTAAAGCGCTTCATCATTTATTTGCCGAAATTATTGATAACGCGATGGATGAAGCTGTTGCGGGTTATGCAGATTCTATTGAGGTCTCATTAGATAGGAACGGTTATATAACCGTTACAGATAATGGACGCGGTATTCCTATCGAAAATCATCCTCAAATGCCTGAGACATCTACTCTTGAAGTTATTATGACACAACTCCACTCCGGGGGAAAATTTGATGGAAAGGCTTATCAAACTGCAGGTGGACTTCATGGAGTAGGAATTTCTGTCGTCAATGCTCTTTCTGATGATATGGAAGTTGAAGTTGCACGAGAACGAAAACTGTACCGCCAACGTTTCTCACGCGGTATTCCTCAATCTGGATTGGAAGATCTGGGAGATGTTTATAATCGTCGTGGTACGCGCGTTCGTTTTCATCCTGATCATGAAATTTTTGGTGAAAAAGTAGCTTTTGATCCAGAAAAAATCTATAAGATGACATGCTCCAAAGCCTATCTTTTTGGTGGCGTAAAAATTCGCTGGACTTGTGATCCCGTCATACTTGAAGGCGTAAAAAATATTCCTGAAAAAGCTGTTTTTCATTTTCCCAATGGACTTAAAGACTATTTACTTGCGTCACTAAAAGATGAATATCGAGTAACGTCAGAAATTTTTTCTGGCAAAACACAACACAATAATGGCCATGGCTCCGTTGAATGGGCTATCGCTTGGCATGGTGGTGATTCTTGTGTGCAATCTTACTGCAATACGATTCCTACAGGAGAAGGCGGAACACATGAAATAGGATTACGTCAAGCTCTTTTGCGTGGATTGAAATCCTACGCTGAGTTAATAGGAAACAAGCGCGCAGCGATTATTACGTCTGACGATATTATGATTTCAACAGCCGCAATACTTTCAGTCTTTATCAGTAACCCTGAATTTGTTGGACAAACAAAAGATCGCTTAGCAACCATTGAAGCACAGCGTATCGTTGAGAATGCAATCCGCGATCCTTTTGATCATTGGTTAGCAAATTCCCCGCAAGAAGCAACAAAACTTCTCGATTGGGTTATTGAACGTGCTGAAGAACGTGTTAGACGACGCCAAGATAGAGAAATAAGTCGAAAAACTGCTGTCCGCAAATTACGTCTGCCCGGTAAACTTGCAGATTGTAGCCAGAACCATGCTGTGGGTGCTGAACTATTCATTGTTGAAGGGGATTCTGCAGGAGGATCTGCTAAACAAGCAAGAAATAGAGCAAACCAAGCAATTTTACCTCTTCGTGGTAAAATCTTAAATGTCGCCAGTGCTGCACATGAAAAAATGAACTCAAGCCAAACAATTAGCGATCTTATCCTTGCTCTTGGATGTGGAACACGCTCCAAGTATCGTGAAAAAGATCTCAGATATGAACGTATTATCATCATGACAGATGCTGATGTTGATGGTGCTCATATTGCGTCACTGCTCATTACCTTCTTCTTTCAAGAAATGCCTGACCTTATTCATCAGGGACATTTATATCTCGCCGTCCCTCCCCTTTATAGAATATCGCAAGGAGGAAAAGTTGCTTATGCTCGTGACGACATTCATAAGGATGAATTGCTCCAAACTGAATTTACTGGAAAAGCTAAAATCGAAATCGGGCGTTTTAAAGGGCTGGGTGAAATGCGCGCAGAACAACTTAAAGAAACGACTATGCATCCTCAAAAACGTACATTGCTTCGTGTTTCTATTGATGCCGTGGAAATGCAAGAAACGAAAAAGACTGTAGAAAGTCTCATGGGAACAAAACCAGAAGCACGATTTCGTTTCATACAAGAAAATTCTACTTTTGCTTCTAATCTAGACATCTAATGTAAAAAATATCCCTTTCAAACCACTGCGGCTGCGTCAATCACGCGCAGCTGCGGATTGATCGTTCCATTCCAATAATTCAAACTAAGATGACCAGCTAAATGAATCATTTCACCAATATTTTCAAAAAGAAAATCACCAAGCGATGTCCCTACAGCACGAAAAGCAATTCCTTGCAGTTTTTTTCCTTCAACATTAGATACAATGAGGCGAAGATGTCCTTTACCAACTTCAGATAGATTCACCAGTCGATGAGAGGGAAGAACAAAAACAGGTGTTGCATTCCCTGCCCCAAATGGCCCTGCTTTTTCAAGCAATTCAAACAGCGCTTCATTAACACCAGAAGCAGAAAGAGAACCATCTATACTAAGAGATTTTTTTGCACGCAACTCAGAAACCATTAAAGAAACTTTTTCTTCTAGCCATTTTCGAAAAATTTCAATTTTTGTTGATTGAATTGTAATTCCTGCTGCCATACTATGTCCCCCTCCTTTTTCTAATAAATTTAATGTAACAGCTTCACGAACGAGTGCTCCTAAATCTATACCATTAATTGAGCGTCCCGACCCTACGCCATTTCCATCTTCTTTCAAAGCAATAGCAAAAACAGGACAAAAAAAACGCTCTTTGAGACGGGAAGCAAGAATACCAATAATTCCCGGATGCCATTCTTTATGTGAAATTACAAGCGATAATGGTATTTCTTGATCTTGATAAAGAGAAGTAATGTAAGATTCCGCTTGTGCTAATTGAATGTTCTCCATTTCTTGGCGTTCTTGATTAAGCCGATCTAATTGTTCTGCTATTCTGTCCGCTTCATCTTTATTCTCACAGCTAAGTAAACGTGCTCCCAAAGCTTGATCACCAATGCGCCCTCCTGCATTAATTCTAGGACCTAACAAAAAACCTAAGTGAAAACTATTAAGCGGCTCCCCTATTCGTGCAACCTTTGTTAAAGCTGTTATTCCTAGATTATGCATAGAACGAGCAACTTGAAGCCCTTTTATCACAAAAGCACGGTTAACCCCCTGTAATGGAACGACATCACATATGGTTGCCAATGCAACAAGATCAAGCATACTTAAAAGATCAGGCAGCTGCCCTTGGAATTGTTTTTTCCGCAGCAAATGATGAACCCAAGCTAACGTAACAAAAACAACGCCAGCTGCACATAAATGCCCCTGTTTAGAAAAATCATCAGGGCGATTAGGATTGACAAGAGCAACGGCTTCTTGATGAATCTCTGACATTTGATGATGATCTAAAATCACAACATCAGCACCAGCAAGCCTCGCTGCTTTTACGGCATCAGGACTGTTTGCGCCACAATCAACAGTGATAATTAACCGAGCGCCTTCTTGCACAAGCATCCTCATTGCTTGTTCATTAGGACCATAGCCTTCAACAATACGATCAGGAATATAAATTTTGACTTCAATACCAAAATAACGAAAAAAACGCGCTATGAGTGCCGATGAACAAGCACCATCAACATCATAATCACCAAAAACAGCAACCTGTTCTTGATTGAGAAGAGCCTTAACAATACGCTCTGCAGCGC
Source organism: Bartonella sp. CL100XZDX (assembly GCF_042195375.1). Taxonomy (NCBI): domain Bacteria; kingdom Pseudomonadati; phylum Pseudomonadota; class Alphaproteobacteria; order Hyphomicrobiales; family Bartonellaceae; genus Bartonella; species Bartonella sp. CL100XZDX. Next base: position 45,879 of record NZ_JBHIOH010000030.1, read on the forward strand.
ATTGCATATCCCTAAAACTTTCTGGATCAGGCATAAGCGTACGTAATGTTGGATTAATAAAAGCAACAGCCTCAGCTTCATCCACATCTCTTGCTGAAAGTACTCGAGCTAACTGATCTGGAAAGCCAAATTTTTGAGAAATAGCGCGCGCATTATTTATCCCTTGAACATCAAGGGCATCTAACCAAGCTTGACCACAAGCAGAAGATTCAACATTGAGAAAATAACGAGACCACTGCATTATTTCTTATTTTATAATGAAGAACAATAAAATACAATCATGCGTTAAAGATAAAATAGTTTTTTGCAACATTCATTTTAAGTTTAAATGGTCTACAAACTTCTTTTAATGGGGTATTATAATACCTTTCTCATAACATGTTGTTTTATAAAGTTTTTATTTTCTCTTGACGTCAATCAAAAGACATTATATCAGAGCAAGTAGTATGCGTTAAATATTTCGCTATGGTAACAATTTTCAACGCAAAACAGTAAAAATTCCCTTATATTAAAAGGGTTCTAATAAAGGATACTTCTATGGCAACTTTTTCACAAAAGCCAACTGAAGTGGTGAAAAAATGGGTTATTATTGACGCAGAAAACCTTGTTTTGGGTCGTCTTGCCACATTTGTTGCTAACCGCTTACGTGGCAAACATAAAGCTACATTTACTCCACATGTTGATGATGGTGACAACGTTATTGTCATTAATGCAGATAAAATAGCTCTCACTGGCAAAAAATATACGGATAAAAAATATTATTGGCATACCGGCTATATTGGTGGAATCAAACAACGTACAGCACGTCAACTTCTTGAGGGGCGTTTTCCCGAACGCGTTATTGAAAAAGCAGTAGAGCGCATGATTCCTCGAGGGCCTCTTGGTCGCCGTCAATTGAAGAATCTACGTGTTTACGCTGGAAGCCAACATCCACATGAAGCACAACAGCCTGAATCTCTTGTCGTTGGTGCTTTAAACCGCAAAAACAAAAGGATTGCTTGATTATGGCTGAAATTAATTCTCTTTCTGAGCTTAGCATAGTAACAAGTATTACAGAAACACATGAAAATGTTGTTCCTGTCCACGTGCAAAAGCTTGATTCACAAGGACGTGCTTATGCAACAGGAAAGCGTAAAGACGCTGTTGCACGCGTATGGATTAAACCAGGTTCTGGAAAAATCACAATCAACAATAAGGAATTTGACAAATATTTCGCTCGTCCTGTTCTTAGAATGATTCTTCGTCAACCAATTGTTGCAACAAATAGGGATACCCAGTTTGATATTATTGCAACCGTTGCAGGCGGTGGTCTTTCCGGACAAGCCGGTGCAGTGCGCCATGGCATTTCCAAAGCTTTAACCTATTATGAACCAGAACTTCGCTCAATCTTGAAAAAAGGTGGTTTTCTTACCCGTGATAGCCGCGTTGTTGAACGTAAAAAATACGGTAAAGCAAAAGCACGTCGTTCTTTCCAATTCTCAAAGCGTTAATTTCAATTTTTGTACAATGCATAAAGCCTCGGACAAAACCGAGGCTTTTTCCCCTACTAAAACAGACTTTTAGATGAATGTAGGAACAAATCTATACCGATTAGAAAAAACAAAAATGCAAAACAACCTCCTCTCTTAAGATAAAAGGCAAGAAAATAAACCGAAAAATCTCGAAACTTCAGTTTCAATTTTTAAAATCTGTTTTACTAACTTGAATATATCCACGTGCTAAAGCAGAAAAATATTTGCACAAAAACTTTAGCAATTTTATAAGCTTTTCAATATTTTTTTCTATCATCACTTAACAAGCTTTAGTCCACAAAATGTTTTACCATTGTGATAAAATGAGGAACAGAAATAGGCTTTGACATATATTCTTCACATCCACTGGCACGAATTCGCTCCTCATCGCCTTTCATAGCAAAAGCTGTTACAGCAACAACAGGGATTGATCGAAGTTCTTCATCTTCTTTTAATTGTTTAATAACATCTATTCCAGAGACCTCTGGCAACTGGATATCCACAAGGATAAGAGATGGCATTGATGAACGCGCCAAATCTAATGCCATAAGACCATTACGCGTTTCAACAGTTTCATAACCACTCGCTTCTACAAGATCACGGAATAACTTCATATTAAGCTCATTATCTTCCACGATCATGACTTTTTTTGACATTCGTATAACTCCACCCTTCTCAAATAAAATAGAGAAATAGAAATGAATCCACATTCTCTTTGCTTAAGATAAAATGATAAAATGAATTGTAAACCACAAAGAGATTAAAAGATTCCAATAAAAGCATTTTTTACAAATATTTGTAAGACGCATCGCTATACTTATTCAGTTCATCAGCATAAAATCCACAATAACCATAAGTATTGTATTACCCTATATTTTTTGAGTGAATACGCACCGTTTATGAATATCTCAATTCCAGCATATGCATTTTCATCATAGAAAAAATATCAAATACAAACTTAGCTCAAATGCGTATTTTGAAGAGAAAAAATTTAATTAACTTTAAAAAGCAGCTGATTATTTAAATTTAATGTCCCCTATACTGCCATCCCCCAACAATATCTTAATGATATTAAAGGATAAATTTACCATATTATTAAAAGTAAAAAATAAATAAACCGTGATTAAATATCACGGTTTATTTAATATAAAATATTCAACAACAGAATAATTCAAAGTTCATCAAGGAATTATCTTTTAATTCAAAGCCCATGCACTATGAGCAAAAGCATCGAATGCTCTTCCACCTGTCTCTCTGTTAGGACTCGGCGGTTTTCTAGTAAAGAAATATACAAGATATGCGATTAAACCAAAAATCGCTGCCTCCATCCCCATTAAACCCGCGACTTTTTGGACATTTTTCTCAGCCCCTTGTCCTCCAAACTGGCTAATAATCATATCAACAGCTTTAATAACTCTATTTTCCTGTGTCATTACAGAAATGAAACCAGCATTTTGAAATCTATCATTTAAAGAATCAGCATTGGCTCCTAAAACCTGTGAAAAGAAAATAGCTACTGCAACAAAACATACTATACAATGCTTGAATATTTTCATCATAAACACCTATTACAATATTTAATAAAATAAATTTTCTTTACCGCCCCCTCTAAATAGAAAACATTACATCATCTATCGATAAAGTATATTTATCTTCTAATAACAAAAAATATAATACAAAATTTAATTAACAGTTTTATTTTAATTGTTAATTTTATATTATATTACATTTACAATATATCCGTTACATGTTTATTTGAATATTGTCAATTATTTTATTCGTGTTTTAATAATGTATAATTTAATGGTAAAAATGTATTAAAATAAAATTATTTTATTATTTTTATTATAATTTTATCTTTATTATCATAAATATTATTATGATATAATAATATCAATATATTGTTTTTTTAGTTACACGCAATGTTTTTTATTTTTTGTATAATATAGTAAGATAAATATTTTTAAAATTTACAAAAAACAAAAAAATATTTTATTGAAATATTCTATTAAAATAATTTTTTCTTAGTATAGATTGAGAAGAAATAGTTTTCCCAGCAAAAATTAGCGTAAGTACCAACTTAGCTTTTTGATTGAAAAAGCTAAATTAAGTAAGATAAGGGATAACTTTGGTGAACGCGCCAAATCTAATGCCATAAGGCCATTACACATTTCAAAGATTTCACAGCCATTCGTTTCTACAAGAACGTGGAATAATTTTAATAAAGTTCATTGTCTTTCAAGATTCTAACTTTCTAACATTAATATAATTCTACGACTTAGAGAAATAGAAATAAATACACATTCTTTCTAACCAAGATAAAATGATTAAAAATTTTAAACCTCAAAAAGACTATATTATGTCCAATAAAGTATTTCTGTAATAATATTAAAAAAGAGTACAGCCTAAAAACTTAAAGCTTAATGGGCATATTAATAAATATAAAAATAGCTAAACCGTGATTAGAAATCACGGTTTATTAATTATAAAAGATTCAAAAACAGAATAATTTAAAATTCATCAAATCAACATTTTTAATTAAGAGCCCATGCACTTCGAGTAAAAGCAGTGAATGCTTTTTCACCTGCGCTTTTTCTAGGATCCGGTGGCTTTCTAGTAAAGAAATATACAAGAAATGCGATTAAACCAAAAATCGCTGGCTCCATTCCTATCAAACCAGCCACCTTTTGGACATCTTTTTCTCTGCTTTGTTCCGAAAATTGACTAATAATCGCCTTAACAGTTTTAATAACTCTATTCTCTTTTTTCATTACAGAAATAAAATCAGCGTTTTGAAATCTACCATTTAAAGAATCGGCATTGGCTCCTAAAACTTGTGAAAAGAAAATAGCTACTGCAACAACACATGATATACAATGTTTAAATATTCTCATTATAATAACCTATTACAATATTTAATAAAACCTTACTCTCTAAACAGAAAACATCACATCATCTACCAATGATTCATATTTTCCTACTGAGAAGAGAATGATAATATAATACAAAAATAATTATCATTTTGTATTATATTTTTATTCTTTCCATATTTAATTTGTTTTGTCAATTATTCTATTTTTGTTTTAAGCTGACTGATTAGATGATAAAATTTTATTACAATAATATGATTATATTATTGTTTAAATTGTATTTTTTTCTTCAAAACGATTGATTTTCTTAATCACAACATTTTTAAATCACAACATAAAAAATATTACTAAATTGTCTTTTTTATTACACATAATGGATTTTTATATTGGTAGCATACAGTAAGCTAATTTTTTTCTTATTGTATGTTGAGAGGAAATAGCTAACCGAGTAAAAATTAAGAGATAATATTGATGAAACCGCCAACTTTAATCCATAAAGCCATTAAACATTTCAACGATTTTACGACAATTCGTTTCTACAGAATCGCAGAATAACTTCAGTTTAAGCTCATTATCTTCCACGATCATTACTTTTTGATATTAATAGTGCTCCACGCATTCAAAATAAAATAGAGAAATAGATAATGAATACAAATTCTCTCTCTAACCAAGGTTAAAAAGATAAAAAATGTAAACTATAAAGAAACAAAATAATACCTAATAAAAGAATTTTTGCAAATATTTGTAATACTCAGCATTATGTTTTTCAGTTTATAAAAATGAACTCCACAATAATCGTAAAATTATATTATTCTATATTTTTGAATCGATATGTAAAATTCATAGTTATCTAATGAATACCAATAAACTCACAAGTATTTTCATCGTAGCAAAGCTATCAATCACAAAAATTAACTCAAATACACATTTTGAAGAGAAAAAACTTACGTAACTTTGATATGCATAGATTTTTTTATCTGTAAGCAATCGGTAGTTTATATACCCAATTAAAAATTTATTCTTGTGATCTTATATTGTCTCAAACGCTTTTGTTATACATCAATGCGAGCGATGCAATAACAAATCAAAATAGAACTTACTTATGTAATTTTAAACAAAACTTTAAAATGGACCACACATGTTGTTAATGCATTGTTAAATGCAAAAACAATCACAAAACTGGAAAATAAAAAACTCATTATAAATGCTAATAACTTAACAGAATTTATTTTTTTGCTTTATATAATTTTTCAAAAAATTTGGTAAGAAGATATGAGTGATACGCGAAAAAGTTCTCAATCTTTTCAATCTCTATATCAAAAATCACATTATTTTCATCACTGATAATCAAAAACATATGATCGTTATCAGTTATTTTACAACATCAAATTAAAGCATTATTTTTGTTTATTGAAAAAGAAGCTGTCTGGATTTCTCTTTATTTTTTTGGACAAATTTAAAAACATAACTTTATTAATAACATATCTCATAATCTCTATAGAAAGATACTTAAATAAAGAATGCTATAAAAAATAAAATGAATATTATTGATGATTTTTTATAATATCAGTTTTAATATGCGCTTTAGAAGCATAATATAATTTAAATAAATTTATTAATAATATTAATAGTATTTAAAGTATCTATAACACTTAAAATTTCTGAACTAAAATATATAGACTTATAAATAATATACCATTAAAAGATATTCTAACAATATTTCTTAGACATATTTTTCATTAACATATCTACAAAATTATTATGATTTTAGAGATATATTGCTGATATTCTATAAATTACCGTACACAATTATAAAAATGATGCACAACTCTAAAAGCCCCCTACTAGAGCACCATTTATAGTGCTGCCTACTGCCTTCTCTTAGTGTAGCCCCCTCCACAGCAGCAGCTACGATTAACAGGAACTATACCATCTATTTTCTATTGCAACTGCACCCACTATACTTACGATTCCTCCAAGCACAGCACCTCCAACTGTCCCAACAGGCGCCACTATCATTGCTCCTGTTTGTCCTGTAGATTTTATTGTATCCCAATAATAACCCGAAGGACGGCATGAATTACCTGAAGCACGTGATGAGCTTGAACTCTCCTTTTTCTTTTATAGAAAAACGCATCATATCGATACAATTAAATTTGATTATTACGCGTTTTAGACAATTGTCAAACCTAATTTTAAATTAAAATAAAATAAAAACACCGTACAAACAATAATAATATTTGAAAATACTATTAAAATATAACACATTATATTTTTCTTTCTCTTAACAAAATCATAAATTAAAATGAGTTTGCATAAGAAAAATTAAGAACCTTCTCTTGATTTACTCGCACAACAAAGAAATATATTTATTACGTTATTGAAATTAATCTTATTGCTATCGTTTTACAGCTACTTGACTTGGTGAATCCTTTTATTTTTCAAGCAATTATTGATGGAATTTTGCCTACTCAGCATGCTGAAAATCTCTATGTGATCGTTATCTTGATAATTACTATCATGTTGTTTAGCACAACTCTTAGCTTTCTATCGGGCAACTTAAAAGCTTTATTCTATCAATTTTCTTATTGTTTAAGCAAAAAACTCATCCACGTAATAATATATTGAATGCACCAACAAAATCCGCACGAATAACCACATTCTACGCATATAAAAATTATCCACTTTGACAATTTTTTAGCACTATAACCGAAAAAGAACACATCTGGCTCGTATTATGAATGATACTAAATTGTATGCCATCTTACCATTGGCTTTTGTCATCAAGCTGCCATCTAAAATCGAACAGTTTAAACCTCTGATTTCTATTTCACGCTCCTTGCCAGTAACTGTGGGAATGCGGCCTATATTATTGTTCAATCTTATCTAACAATAAAAAAATCCTCATGTGAAAATTCTACATGCCTTATATCGCCAGAATAAATAACGATAATTTATGGTACAATAGAATTATTCACTCAATTTTTTTTACTTTTATAATCATGCTGACTTTCATCTCATCCCCCTAATCCATTAAATTTACGCATTGTTTTCTTATAACTTATGAAAGCCATGACCATGGAAAGAAAAGCGCTCAACAGAACATATCCAATATTCCATTCGCCTTTACCAAGCAACAATGACACAGGCAAGGAAGCAGAAAAAGCCATAGGAAGCATAAACAAAAGCCATTTTACGATGCTTAAAGGATAAATTCCTATTGGTACAAATGAAAGCTCGTAAATCATTTCATGAAAATATTCGACAGGCATCTTACGGCTAATAATAAATGTTACAAAATTAAACATCATGAAAAAACAAATATTGACAATAAAAACACAAAATATTGCAACAATAAAAGAGATCCATCTTAGCTTAAGATCGGATATATTCGGTAATGATACAAATAAATAGGCACTAACATAAAGAACAAAGAGCTTGATCAGATTAAGAGGTTTACACCAACCAAACAACATCAACAACCAAATTGAAACGGGCTTTATCAAGTATGGTTCAATTTTACCATCCGCTACTTTTTCAAAAAACGTTTCAATAGAATTAGTAAAAATATTCAAAAATATTCCAAGTAAAACAAAGACAACAAAGATAAAATGGATTTCATCTCTGCTATAGTTACCGATCTTTCCTGAAAAAGAAGATATTCTATCAATAAATATGAATTGAATAAAATAATAGCATAGAGAAAGAATAAACTCCCCAGCCAAATTCTTACCATAAACAATCTGTCGGTGGATATTCAAACTGATAAAATGAAGGATTATTTTCATCTCAACCACCCGCTCCATTATATGCTTTCATCCCTTTATTCCAAGCAATATAAATTAAGAATAAAAAACACAAAATATAAGTAAAACTTCCGAAAATAAACTGCTGAAACAACGCTAAATTTTGCGTCGCGAAAAACTCGGCAGGAGCTGATATCATGAAACGATAAGGATTAAATTGCATAAGCGGAATAAGCCACACCGGCCAAAACGATGGTGGTAAAAGAACACCCCCAAGAAGCGTTGAACTGAGAATACTGAAAGAGAGTAATATATTGTACTCAATCACCCAAAAGCTTAATAAGGCAATTCCAAAAGAGAGTAAAAAACAAAGCAATTGTGATAGAATAACAAACAGAAAAAAGAACAGAAAAGCGATGACCAATCCCAGAATATTTTCATAGGATAAAACAAGCTTAACAACAAAAAGAGCCAATAACGGGATGCTATATAATACACTCTCCCCTAAAAAAGTAAAAAGCATTTGTGTCATATAACTAAAGGGCTTTGTAAGATATACTTCTAATTGACCTTCTTTAACATGATGAGAGAAAAACTTAATCACATTATAACCATTATTTAAGCGACCTAGGACTAAAGCAAAAGCATAATAATACATCATATCATAAAAGCTAAAGCCATTGATGGTGTTGCCCGTATCAGAGAAAAGTGCATTCCATAATAGAAGTTGAATAACAAATGGCGAAAGTGTCCCAATGATAATATCGGTAAAAAACATTGCTCTATCACTTAGAACAGTGAGTAATCCATTCTTGGCAAAAAGAAACATACCAAAGCAGTGGTTAGATAAATTCTTTAAATTTAACACGGAGTATCTCTTCAAGCGAGGGAGTGGATACAGAGAACGTACAGTTCAATTCGGTTGTAATTTCGCGTACAAAACGCGCAAAATCCTCACGGGGCAGCGAAACCTCCAGCGAGCATTCTTCAGCGTTAAAGTGCTTATCTTTTAAAGGAGTAGATAATTTCAACGCAATCTCATCAATTTTTTCTACAACAGCTGAAGGTGCAGCCATGTGTTCACAAAAAAGTGTCATTCTCACCAAAGAAGGAATGACATTTTTAAGCGCATGAAGATTACCATGAAACTGTTTCTTTCCTTTATGCAAAAGAATAATATCATCGACGTATCCATCAATATCTCCCATATCATGACTTGTAATGATATACCCAGTGCCACGCTCCTTTTTCAGTTTTTTAAGAAGCTCCCTGATTTCATGCTTAGATGTAATATCAAGACCAATACTTGGCTCATCGAGAAACAACAGTTTAGGTCTAAAGGAGAGATTAAATGCCAATTCACTTTTCACTCTCTCACCCAGACTAAGCATCCGCACTGGCTTATCCATAATATGCTCAAGACCCAGCAACTCAGCGATCTCTTTAAGATCACGGGTAAAAGAGGAGCGTTCAAGACCATATAATGGTTGAACCATATCCAGACTGTAGCGTAAGGGCAAATCCCACCATAAACAATTCTTGTGACCAAAGACCACACCCAAAGACTTGAACAGATTTTTCTTCGCTTTATAAGGATCAACACCAAGGACTTTAACACATCCCTCATCAGCGTATTGTATACCAGAAAGTATTTTAATCAGTGTCGATTTACCCGCTCCGTTAGGGCCAAGAATTGCTAACGATTGCCCTGAAAAGAGGGTGAAACTCATATCTTTTAACACATGATGATTTGTATAAACCGGCTTGAAGAGAGAAAACACCTTGTTTTTAAAACCAATTCCTCTGTCAATGTTGCGATATATTTTTGAGACGTTATTAACGTCAATCAATAATGATCCCATCAGTCACTCCTAATTTCAATTTATCCCCCTTTTGAATGTTCCCATAATAAATATCTGTTTTGTTCACTAGAAAAAACAAAAGTGTTCAAGCCCTCCCTAGAGCAATAAAACGCGCCTGACGTTTTATCTCCAATTTTTTGTCTAGATATTTTTTCAATGTGATGAGTTCACTTCAATGAAGCATTAAGATACTAAAAACTTATTTCTTCTTTTATGAAAGATAGTCTTCTGGATAAACTAAGTAAGTAGAAAAAATTGCTCATTGAAAGGAGAACTTTGCTAAGAAGGCTTCATTGTGTAAGCAAAGATACAAAGCATAAATCTATACTATAAGCATATCAAACCACATTTATAACAAAACAAACTTCCTTGACAACAGGATTTTTTTGAGAGTCTACTTTTCCTCAGCATTACTATAAAATGCCTCCATTATTCCCCATAAAAAAACTAAAATCGCTTTCTCTATTTTAGTAAATATCTTTCAGATTTTATCTAACTCATCTCCCTCAACAGACACGCCTTCCCAATATGACCTCTATAGATAATTCAAAGGAGCAGCTTCATAAACTCAGATTATTAAACGATACACCATATCCAAAAAATAACAATACAATCAATATGGATAAAGAGCTGTAGAAAGAAAGCCATGATATTCGAAAATTTCATCACTCAAAAACATAATTTTCTCATAGCGATTGACTTATCAAAAACTTCCTTCAAATGATGCCCTATTCATCTTATCAAATTTATAGACAAAATTTTATATCAATCAAAAAAAACAAATGAAGTTTGTTTAGTCGGTTTCAGCATCACTCTCATTAAAAGACAAAAGATTAAAACTTTGAACCATATGAGGTGGTAAAGGTGCAACAATGTCCAATATTCCTCCTGAAGGATGAGGAATACGAATACGACGTGCATGAAGATGAAGACGATTTTGAATTCCTCCTGGTAATGTCCAATTACTATCAGAAAAAAAATACTTTGTATCGCCAATGATAGGATGATCCATATGGGCAGCATGCACACGAAGCTGATGTGTTCTCCCTGTATAGGGTTCCATTTCAAGCCACGAAAGAGCCCGCCCTCGTGTATCTAAAACGCGATAGTAGGAAACCGCATGATGCGAATCTGGCTCCCCATGTTCACAAACACGCATTTTGTCACCTTGTGCAGTCATTTCCTTAACCATCCACGTTGAAATTTTGTCCTGCTTTTTTTTAGGCACGCCCCGAACCAACGCCCAATAAGTCTTTTTTGTTTCTCGCGCTCTAAAAGCAGCAGTTAAGGACTGAGCGGCTCCCCTTGATCGCGCAACAATAAGCACACCCGACGTCTCACGATCAAGACGATGAACCAAACGCGGCTTTTCACCTTTTTTATTGCGCCATACCTCAAGCATACTATCCATATGACGTGTTAAACCAGAGCCTCCTTGTACAGCCAATCCAGCTGGTTTATTAAAAACAAATACCTTTGGATCTTCATAAAGCAGCATTTTTTTCAAAACGGTCCCATCATCCTGCCCACGAAGTGTTTTATCCGTTATTGAAAGATTTTCCTTGTCATTAATAGGGATAGGTGGAATACGAACAGCTTGCCCTATACAAAGACGCGTATCGGCTTTAACACGTCCACTATCAACCCGTATCTGACCAGAACGCAACAATTTTTGCAAAGCTCCAAAACCAAGTCCTGGATAATGCACTTTAAACCAGCGATCTAAGCGCATTCCATTTTCATCTGCCTCAACTTTTTTTATTTCTATGCCTGCCATGAAAATTCCCTTACCTGATAATTTTATTGATCTATTTTTGCGCCTTTATAAACACAAAAATTCATATTTTAGTTGGTTTTATCACACCATATTACAGTTAGTATCCAAAATTGCCTTTTCTTAACGTCCAAATTTTATTAGCTAAAAACTAAGCGTTGTAAAAATCAACAGCCTTTACGCTTAATAGCGAATGGAGATAATTAACCGTGTCCTTATTCAAAACCTATGCACGTGTTCTCACTTACCTAAATAGAGAAAAAAATGCATCCCTTTTAATCTGTACCGCTAATGTTATGTTAGCTATTATCACTATTGCAGAACCTATTTTATTCGGACGTGTTATTGATTCTATTTCAGAAAAATCAGCTATCATTCCTACTCTTACCATTTGGGTTTGTTTTGGACTTTCACATATTATTGCTTATGTCCTTGTTGCTCGCGGTGCTGACCGCTTAGCCCATAGACGCCGCTTAACGGTTTTAACGGAATCTTTCGAACGTATCATTGCCATGCCTTTAATTTGGCATCAACAACGTGGAACTTCCAACGCACTCCATACACTTTTGCGCGCAATAGATTCCATGTCAACCATATGGCTTGATTTTATGCGCCAACACCTCTCAACGCTTGTCGCCTTATTGGTTCTCATCCCCATAGCGTTTAATATGAATTGGCGTCTTTCAATAGTCTTGGTTGTGCTTGCCATCACCTACGTATTAATTGCACGTTTAGTGATGCGAAAAACAAAAGACGGACAAGCCGCTGTGGAATGCTACCACCACAACCTTTTTAAACATGTCAGTGATTCAATCTCTAATGTTTCCATTGTACAAAGTTATAACCGAATAAAAGAAGAAACTTCTATACTGCATCAACATACAAATGCTCTGCTTAAAGCACAAAATCCTGTTCTCAATTGGTGGGCGCTCGCCAGTGGCTTAAATCGAATGGCTTCAACAATTTCAATCGTTTGTGTTCTTCTCCTTGGAGCTTTTTTTGTTGCAAAAGATCAATTACGAGTAGGTGAAGTCGTTGCTTTTGTTGGATTTGCACAACTCATGATTAGCCGCCTAGACCAAATGAGCAATTTTATTAATTGTGCAATATCCTCACAAGCAAAACTGCAAGAATTTTTTGAAATGGAAGACTCAACCTTTCATATCAACGAACCGCAAAATCTTCCTTCCCTCAAAAATGTTAAAGGCGCCATACAATTTCATCACGTGACCTATAAATTCCCCAATTCTTCTCAAGGTGTTTTTGATATTTCCTTTGAGGTTAAAGCAGGACAAACTGTTGCAATTGTAGGGCCAACAGGGGCTGGAAAAACAACATTGATCAATCTGTTGCAGCGCGTATACGACCCTACCCTTGGGCATATCTCCATTGATGGAATAAATATATGCTCAATCAATCGCGAATCTTTACGTAAATCTCTAGCAACAGTATTTCAAGACTCGGGTCTTTTCAACCGTACTATTCATGACAATATTTCAATAGGAAAAGCGAGCGCAACAAATGAAGAACTTTATGAAGCAGCAAAAATAGCAGAAGCTCACGATTTTATTCTAAAAAAAGCTGATTGTTATAACACAATGGTGGGCGAACGAGGATCTCAATTATCCGGTGGAGAAAAACAGCGACTAGCAATTGCACGCGCTGTTCTAAAAAATGCCCCTATTCTCATTCTAGATGAAGCAACAAGCGCTCTTGATGTTGAAACAGAAGCACGTGTCAAAGATGCTCTCGATTGCATAAGCCATAACCGTACTACTTTTATTATAGCACATCGCCTCTCAACAGTACGCAATGCTGATGTGATACTCTTTCTGGATCATGGTCACTTAATGGAAAAAGGAAACTTTCAAGAATTGATCGATAAAGGGGGACGTTTCTCTAATTTTTTAAAGGCAAGTGGTTTAACAATCAAAACACCAGAAAGAGAAGGAGAAAATGTTATCCCCTTACATGAAGCCATAGCATCATAAAATTGATACTCTTTTTCAAGCAAAAAAATCCTCCTCAAGATAACAAGAATTCTTATATATGATACAAGTAAAAAGATTTCTAAAAATGCCACAATTCATTTTAGGTATTTAAGAAAAATATTAAAACAGTTTAGTATTTTCTCTGCTATTGCAATTTTACTAGATTAGAACAAAAATATTTTCCTATATCTGTGCATATTGACGAGTATACATTCTCATTTAGGGAAAATGTAAAGGTAAAAACAATTTCCAGTTTTATCGTCTTCTTTTTACTCAGCTTTACGAATTTCAAAACGAACTAAAGAAATATCTTTTAAATAATGAATATTATGTATTGCTTTGCACTTTTGTTTATCACGTTCTTTATAGTCCTCTCATAAAGAACAGAACATCATTGTTTTGCACATTCATATGACTTTTTTAAGAAACATTTTTCAATGCTCTTAAGCCCATTTCACAACGACATTCGTGAGTGGTTTTGATTAATTTAACATACCCAGAATTTGAAATAATAAAATCCTACGAATATTCGTAGCTCTTATTCAAAAGATAAAACGATAAATTATCATTATAACTCAATGTATTAAAGCAATTTTATCATAAATAAATTAAATATTAATCTAAATCTTTAGATTTATGTGATATTCCTTTGATTTATATTGATAATTCATTACTTTATAACTTTAAATAAAGATTTATAAAGATAGGAGAATATTCTTTTCAAAACCTTTTAATAATAAACCAAAAAACTGTGTACATAACAAGCAAAATGAAAACAATAGCTCTAAGATATAACAACTCTTTTATAAGCCTTTTCAAGGAAAGAGATTTTATTCATTTGAAAACTAATCGAATAATGACAGCTTATAACTTTATAAGGAGAATCGTATGCAATAAATCTTGATTTTTCCTTTCATAAAAAGAGAGGTTTCTTTAAAAAATCTATAAGAGCAACATAATAACTAGTCTTCCTAGTAAAAGAATACGCAGCAAAGCATGAAGTGCTGAATAATCTATCTTATCTTAAAAAGGTGACTCCTGAAACGCTTGGACGTTATAAAGACAAACACTGTTTTTATCTTTACAATTGTATTTTTCCCCAATTACGCTGTATCTGCATTTCAGAAATACACCAGACAGATATTCATGATACATAGATACCAACCCAATATAACAATGTAAAAAATACCTATGCAGAATGATTTCATTCTTTAATTTTTTTCAAGAAAATCTTTTAGTGCCGCAAATGCCTCATCAGCTTTGTTCCCCTCAGGACCACCAGCCTGCGCCATATCAGGACGGCCACCTCCACCTTTACCACCAAGCATCTCTGAAAGAATACGAACGAGATCTACAGCATTTAACTTATCCGTTAAATCATCCGTAACGCCGACAACAGCACTCCCTTTTCCATCCTCCGAGACACTAATAAACGCAACCACTCCAGATCCGATTTGTTTTTTCTCAGAATCGACGAGCGCCTTAAGATCCCGTGGTAAAATATTTTTAACAACGCGTCCGGTAAAAGAAAACCCATTGATGATGATAATATCACCTTGGCTCCTTTCTGTTATTCCACCACTCAACATCATTTTCTTGCGTACATCATTCAATTCTTTTTCAAGTTTACGACGATCATCAAGCAAAATTCGCGCCCGTTCTTCCACACCAGCAGAAGAAGTTTTTAAAAGATCAGCAATTTCATGAATACGTTCATCTTGGCGGCTAAGATAAAGACGTGCTTCTTTGCCTGTTAAAGCTTCAATACGCCGCACTCCAGCTGAAACAGAACTTTCAGAAACAATATGAATCAAACCGATATCACCTGTTCGCTCCACATGTGTACCTCCACAAAGCTCAATTGACCAACGCTTTTTAAATCCTCCCTTTTCAAATGGCTCCCCTATAGAAACAACGCGAACTTCATCACCATATTTTTCACCAAACAATGCCATGGCACCTTCAGAAATTGCATCATCTACAGCCATGAGGCGCGTTATTACTTTACTATTTTGCAAAATAATCTCATTGGCTAAATCTTCTATTTTTTTCAACTCTTCTGGTGAAACGGATTTTGGATGTGAAAAATCAAAACGCAACCGATCTGGCGATACAAGAGAGCCCTTTTGTGTAACATGGTCCCCCAATGTTTGGCGTAAAGCTTCGTGTAACAAATGAGTAGCAGAGTGATTCGCGCGAATTTTCTTACGACGAACAATATCAACCGTTAATTCTACACAATCAGACCTCGATGCCTGACCAGATTTCACCTCCCCAATATGGATAAAAACACCATCACCCTTTCTTTGGGTATCATGCACCTTAAAAATAAAATTTTCACCAGAAATGATACCGCTATCACCAATTTGCCCACCAGATTCACCATAAAAAGGTGTCTGATTAACAACAAGCATAGCTTTCTGATCTGAAGAAATATGATCAACAATTTTACCATCACACACAAGAGCTGTAAGAATACCTTTCGCTGTCTCAGTTTCATAACCTAAAAACTCTGTGGCCCCCACTTGATCACGAACAGAAAACCAGATTTTCTCTGTTACAGCTTCTCCAGAACCAGACCAATTAGCACGTGCTTCCTCTTTTTGGCGTTCCATCGCTTTATCAAAAGCACCAACGTCAACAGATATTCCGCGACGACGAAGAACATCTTGCGTCAAATCAAGCGGAAAACCATAGGTATCATAAAGTTTGAAAGCAACTTCACCATTCAAATAGTCTCCTTCTTTAAGATCGGTACTTGCTTCGTTCAACAAACCAAGTCCTCGTTCAAGCGTTTTACGAAAACGTATTTCTTCTAACCTTAAAGTTTCTGAAATCAAAGATTCAGCACGCACCAACTCAGGATAAGCTTGTCCCATTTCACGATTTAAAGCAGGCAAAAGTCGCCACATTAAGGGCTCTTTAGCACCAAGAAGATGCGCATGACGCATAGCACGACGCATAATACGACGTAAAACATATCCTCTTCCTTCATTAGAAGGAAGCACACCATCAGCAATCAAAAATGCCGATGAGCGAAGATGATCAGCAATGACACGATGGCTGGCAATAAAATCACCCTTTGCCTCAATCCCTGTAATTTCTTCTGATGCAGCAATTAATGCACGAAAAAGATCAATGTCATAATTATCATGAACGCCCTGTAAAACAGCAGCAATACGCTCTAATCCCATGCCTGTATCAATAGAAGGGTGAGGTAAGTTAACACGTTTTTCCTTGGAAACTTGCTCATACTGCATAAAAACAAGATTCCAAATCTCAATAAAGCGATCACCATCTTCTTCCATACTTCCAGGAGGTCCACCCCAGATTTCATCACCATGATCATAAAAAATCTCCGAACAAGGCCCACAAGGGCCTGTTTCTCCCATCGACCAAAAATTATCAGCCGTCGCAATACGGACAATTTTTTCATCTGGAAGACCTGAAATTTTACGCCACAGTTCAGCAGCAACATCATCACTCTGATAAACTGTCACCAACAATTTATCTTTTGGCAGGCAAAATTCCTTTGTTAAAAGATTCCATGATAAAAAAATGGCTTCTTCTTTGAAATAATCACCGAAAGAAAAATTACCCATCATTTCAAAAAATGTATGATGGCGCGCCGTATATCCAACATTATCAAGATCATTATGCTTTCCACCCGCACGAACACATTTTTGTGCCGTTGTTGCCTGCGTATAAGAAGGTTGTTCAAGTCCAGTAAAAACATTTTTAAACTGCACCATCCCTGCATTTGTAAACATAAGTGTAGGATCATTCCGCGGAACAAGCGGACTAGAAGAAAGAACTTTATGCCCATTACGATGAAAATAATCCAAAAATATTGACCGAATATTATTAACACTATTCATGTTGACACCTGCTCAATACAGTACAAAACCATAAAAGAAAAATCCCCCTCATTAAATTCTCTTCGCCACGCATGGAGTCAATTTAATCAAAAATGGAATATTTGTTTTAAAAAATTGAGAAAAAAATGACTGCGTATTTAAAAACTCAAACAAAAAAACAGAAAAATCTGAAAGGGAAAAAATTATAGACGAAAAAAACACTCCATCAAATGGCTTCATCACTTTCTATATTTTCTGACCCTGCATTTTCTAACAGTTCAATCGCAATCAAACCAGCATTTTGGCGCAAAGCTGCTTCAATCTCTGTAGCTATTTCCACATGTTCACGTAAAAACTGCTTTGCATTCTCACGCCCCTGTCCTAAACGCTGAGAATTATAAGAAAACCATGCACCAGATTTTTCCACAACACCAACCTTGACACCCAAATCAATCAATTCACCTACTTTGGAAATACCTTCACCATAAATAATATCAAACTCAACCTGCTTAAATGGAGGTGCCAATTTATTTTTCACCACTTTAACGCGCGTCTGATTACCAACGATTGAATCCCTATCTTTAATGGATCCAATGCGACGAATATCTAAACGAACAGAAGCATAAAACTTTAAAGCGTTTCCACCCGTTGTCGTTTCAGGAGAACCAAACATCACACCAATTTTCATGCGAATTTGATTAATAAAAACAACCATACAGTTAGAGCGAAAAATTGCTGCGGTTAATTTTCGTAACGCTTTACTCATTAACCGAGCTTGCAATCCGGGCAAAGCATCACCCATTTCACCGTCAATTTCTGCTCGCGGAGTTAAAGCTGCGACAGAATCCACAACAAGCACATCAACTGCACCAGAACGAACCAACGTTTCTGTAATTTCCAATGCCTGTTCACCGGTATCTGGCTGAGAAATGAACAAGTTTTCTAAATCAACACCAAGCTTACGCGCATAAATAGGATCAAGCGCATGCTCTGCATCAATAAAAGCACAAATCCCACCACCTTTCTGTGCCTCAGCAATAGCATGGAGAGCCAATGTTGTTTTCCCAGAACTTTCTGGTCCATAAATCTCAACAATACGCCCCTTCGGTAATCCACCAATCCCTAAAGCAATATCCAAGGATAACGACCCTGTTGGAATTGTTTCAATTTCAACAACCTGCTCTTTTTGCCCAAGACGCATAATCGAGCCTTTACCAAAAGAACGTTCAATTTGTGAGAGAGCAGCATCGAGAGCTTTTGTTTTATCCACGATTATATCCTTGACCGAATTCATAATAACCTAAAAATTTAGTGTACACTGTACTTTTAATTTAACTAAAGGCTTGAGTTTAGATTTTCACAGACTATTTCCATTCCTATCTCCACATTATGCCCATAAACATTCATGACCATCACAATAAAGAATTGGCATTGCTTATCTTATGACACATAATAAACTCTAATAAAGTAATATCTCTATGGGAGCATAGTTAACATATTTATATCTCTCTAGAAAAGGAACAATTTAATTTTAAACACAATGTTCTACAGCCCTTCTGCTTATCCCTTTGATTAAATACTTGAGAGACTAAGAATTCTCCTGCTATTGATCACAAAAAAAACGCATCATCAATCAACCTCATACCCTATTGCATCGAAGAACAAAACGCCATTGTGTTGCATATTCATACACTTGATTTAAGAAACATCTCTCAAAACTTCTAAGCTCGTTTTGTGACAACACCTATGAATGTGGTATACTACAAAACCCTTTAGGCGCCACCATCTTTACTCTATGGAAAGAGAAAGCCGGCACCCATCACACTATTTATCATCCCCCAATGTTGCAACAGTTCTCGGCACTTGAGACAATTCATAAGAAGGATTTTTAGTCCTTTCTTGTACAGTTTTTATCACACGGTAATCCTGCTTGTAACATGCAAGTAAATGATTTGATTGATTCAACAAATAACAGACTTGGGATGAGAGAAATTTACGGTATTTGAAACTTTCATTCAACTTACGAAACAGTCTATTATTATAAGTCAATATATTATTTAATAAAACCAAAAAAAATAAAGCAGCTTAAAAGTTGAATGATATATTTAAATTTGAAAAACTATGTACTTTCGAAGATATCAAAAAAAATCTCTACAAGCAATGCAATAAATGTTTAAAATATAAGCTAAATTTCTCATACAATAACATAAGAGATCAATAAAAAACGTATTTCAACTCAAATTTTATTTTGATCTTTACGTTTTTTGCGCAACTGTTGCCACCACTCAAGACGTTTCACAATTTCACGCTCAAAACCACGCTCAACTGGTTTATAATAACTCTGACGCCCAAGTTTTTCGGGAAAATATTCTTGTCCTGAAAAAGCGTCTGGTTCATCATGGTCATAACAATAACCACTTCCATACCCTTCTTCCTTCATAAATTTCGTAGGAGCATTAAGAATATGCTTAGGAGGTGATAAAGAGCCATTTTTGCGCGCACAACGCAGTGCTGCTTTATACGCGAGATATGCTGCATTTGACTTTGGCGCAGTTGCAACATAAAGACATGCTTGCGCCAAAGCCAACTCTCCTTCTGGTGATCCTAAATAATCATAGGCATCTTTTGCTGCATTACAAATGACAAGAGCTTGAGGATCCGCCAAACCAATATCTTCAACAGCCATACGAACCAATCTTCGCCCAATATAGAGAGGATCTTCACCAGCATCCAACATACGTGCCAAATAATAAAGCGCAGCATCAGGATCAGATCCACGAACGGATTTATGCAACGCTGAAATGAGATTATAATGCCCATCTCGTCCTTTATCATAAATGGGCGCACGACGCTGAATAACTTTTTGCAAAGCAACAACATCAAGAATCTCTCCCAATGGAGCAATAGACCAAACTTCCTCTGCCAATGTTAACGCTACCCGCGCATCACCATCAGACATCTCTATCAAAACGTCTCTGGCATCATTATCCAAGGGAAGAATTTTTCCCTCCACTTCTTCAGCACGCTTCAAAAGCATGTCCAAACTTTCATGATCATGAGAAAGAAATGTTAAAACACGTGCACGCGAAAGAAGGGCAGCATTCAGTTCAAAAGAAGGATTTTCGGTTGTTGCACCTATAAGTACCACAGTACCCTCTTCCATCACAGAAAGAAAACTATCCTGCTGAGCACGATTAAACCGATGAATTTCATCAACAAAGAGAAGTGTTTTATCCCCAGATATAAAACGCCTCTGCGCAACTTCAAAAATCTTTTTAAGTTCAGAAACTCCTGTAAAAATAGCAGAAACCTGTTCAAACGCGAAATTTGTTTCAAGGGCTAACAAACGTGCAACGGTCGTTTTTCCCGTCCCTGGAGGTCCCCAAAAAATCATCGATCCAATTGAGCCAGTTGCCGCCATACGTGAAAGCAAACCATCCTCTCCAATCAAATGCTTTTGTC
The DNA here is from genome assembly GCF_042195375.1 of Bartonella sp. CL100XZDX. Classification (NCBI taxonomy): domain Bacteria; kingdom Pseudomonadati; phylum Pseudomonadota; class Alphaproteobacteria; order Hyphomicrobiales; family Bartonellaceae; genus Bartonella; species Bartonella sp. CL100XZDX. The sequence continues at coordinate 66,952 of NZ_JBHIOH010000030.1, forward strand.
CCACAACATCATTGAGAGAACAAGGGCGCATTCTTTCTGCAAGTGGCTGATTTTTATTAACTTGAAAATCAAACGACGAAGTAAAAAAATCTTTCTTCAAAAAAAACCTCAACGAATAAATTGGCGAATATACATACCATCACGTTCATATTCCAATTGCCACATATTTGAGCGACCTTGCATAAGAACCTTTTTCAACTGATGAACTGTTTGAATTTTATGGCCATTTACAACACGTAGAATATCTCCTGACTGAAAAATTCCAGCTGCATTGCTCATTTCCTCAAGATTGGTAATCACAACCCCTTTTGCAGATATAGGAAGATGAAAACGTCGACTATTTTGCGGTGTTAAATCTAACACCTCAGCACCAGCAAGAGGACTGTCACCCGTAATTTTTTCAGATTTTAAAAATGCAGTTTCTGATATTGATGAAACTGTTATTTGTGTTTTTAAAGTTTTTCCACTTCGTAAATATTCCAAGGCAAGACTATGCTCAACGTCAGCTGTCATCAAACGATAACCAAGACTATCTGGACTGTCAACGCGTACCCCCTGCACACTCAAAATAACATCACCTACTTTCAATCCAGCTTTTTCAGCAGGACTATCTTTGATAACTTCAATAATCAGAGCACCATAGGGACGTTCTAAACCTAAACCACCAGCAATATCAGGTGTAACATTTTGAAAAGAAGCCCCAATATAAGGCGGCACAAAATATTTTCCACCGCGTTTAACAGTATCAAGCATTACTTTTACAAGATTAACTGGAATAGCAAAACCAATCCCTACCGAACCACCGGAACGCGAATAAATAGCCGTATTAATTCCGATTAACTGACCTTTCATATCAATTAAAGCGCCACCAGAATTCCCTGGATTAATGGCTGCGTCTGTTTGAATAAAAAAGTCAAAATCAGAAATCCCAACACGTGTACGCGCTTGCGCTGAAACAATACCACTTGTAACTGTTTGACCAACACCAAAAGGATTACCAATAGCCAGAACAAGATCACCAACTTCAACAGCATCAGAATTTCCCAAAGAAAGAACAGGAAATTGAGCATCTTTTTCCTCAACTTCAAGAATTGCAATATCAGTCGCTTCATCTTTGAGCACAACCTTACTCTCAAACTCCCGCCCATCAGAAAAAGCCACTTTAATTTCGCTTGCATCTTTAATGACGTGGTAATTTGTAACAATCAAACCACGTGCATCAACAATCACCCCTGATCCTAATGACGATTGCTTACGAACAGGAAATTTATTTTGAAAACGACCAAAAAATTGCTCAAAAAATGGATCGCCTTCAAAAGGTGATCGTGCTCTAATTTGTCGAGCTGCATAAATATTTACAACAGATGGAACTGTCTTTTTAACTAAAGGAGCAAATGAAAGAGTGATTTCTGTTTGTGTTTGAGGAACATGAGCATATACATGATCAAATGATATCTGCATCATAATTGCAAAAAAAATCCGCACCCAAAAAGAATACCTCATAATCCACTCCTTATAAAATCAGCACATTCTGTTGAAGATTAATAGAATAAAAAAAACGCATCCCCGCAAATTAAGGATCTCTATTAATATTTCATAATAGAGAATAAAAACAACCTATTTGAAAGATAAATATTATAAAAATAAGATAATTCAATACTCTATAATTTTCTCTCTGCAACTATTTCTCAGCTAAAACAAACTTAAAAATACTCACAAAAAAACCGCCCAAAACAAGGCGGCCTTTAAAAATCCAACAGAATAAAAAAACTCTACGAAGATGTTCCCTTTTCATTCTCAGAAGCCTCCATACGAGCACGATCCCCAGCACCCTTCGCTTCAACATCACGATCAACAAACTCTATAACAGCCATGGGTGCATTATCACCGGTACGAAACCCCGCTTTCATAATACGCAAATACCCACCGTTGCGTGATGCATAACGTGGCGCAAGCGTATCAAATAATTTTGCAACCTTTCCCGCATCACGAAGTGCTGCAATTGCTTGCCGACGCGCATGCAAACCACCACGCTTACCAAGAGTAACCAGTTTTTCAACAATAGGACGAATTTCTTTAGCCTTTGGAAGCGTTGTCACAATCTGCTCATGCTCGATCAACGAAGTTGCCATATTTGCAAACATCGCTTTACGGTGACTGGCAGTACGATTCAACTTGCGTCCTGACTTACTATGGCGCATAAGCCCTCTCCTTAAATTCTAATTTTAATATTGATCTTCATAACGTTTTGCAAGATCATCAATGTTCTCAGGCGGCCACGCAGGAATTTCCATCCCAAGATGTAAACCCATACACGCCAAAACTTCTTTAATCTCATTCAACGATTTGCGACCAAAATTCGGTGTCCGAAGCATTTCAGATTCTGTTTTTTGAATCAGATCACCAATATAGACAATATTATCATTCTTAAGACAATTTGCCGAACGAACTGAAAGTTCTAATTCATCCACTTTTTTGAGAAGTGCAGGATTAAAAGAAAGCTCAGAATCAACCTCTTCAATAGGCTCCTTCTGTGGCTCTTCAAAGTTAATAAATAACGATAATTGATCCTGAAGAATGCGTGCTGCAAAAGCAACAGCATCCTCTCCATTAACAGCACCATTCGTTTCAATCGTTAAGGTCAATTTATCATAATCCAAAACTTGACCTTCACGCGTATTTTCCACTTTATAAGAAACTTTACGAATTGGTGAATAAAGACTATCAATTGGAATAAGCCCTATACGTGCATCATCAACACAATTACGATCAGATGGAACATAACCCTTTCCTGTGTTGACAATAAATTCCATACGAATCTCAGCATCTTCATCAAGAGTACAAATAACATGATCTGGATTTAGAATTTCCATATCCCCGACTGTACTGATATCTCCCGCTTTCACGACACCAGGCCCCTCTTTATAAACGACGACACGTTTAGGCCCTTCTTCTTCCATACGAAGCGCAATTTCTTTTATATTCAGAATAATATCCGTAACATCCTCACGCACACCTGGAATCGATGAAAATTCATGCAAGACACCGTCAATCTGCACAGCAGTAATAGCAGCACCACGAAGCGAAGATAACAACACGCGACGAAGCGCATTTCCTAAGGTTAAACCAAAACCACGCTCAAGAGGCTCAGCAATCACACTTATAATATTTGGATTATCATGTGCACATGATTCAACCTTATTGGGTTTAATAAGTTCCTGCCAGTTTTTCTGGATCATATTTTTATTCCCGTTCTTTAGTTCCGTTACCATTCAATCGTAACGACCAATGTGAACATCAGAGAAATCTCCGACAACAAAAAACAACACCCAATTAAACACGCCGCCTTTTCCGTGGACGACATCCATTATGAGGAATTGGTGTTACATCGCGAATAGAAGTAATGACAAAACCAACAGATTGCAATGCACGTAGAGCAGATTCACGCCCTGATCCAGGCCCACAAACTTCGACTTCCAAAGAACGCATACCATGCTCTTGCGCTTTTCTTGCACAATCCTCCGCAGCAACTTGAGCAGCAAAAGGTGTCGATTTACGCGCACCTTTAAACCCCTGAGCCCCAGCAGATGACCAAGCAATTGCATTACCCTGAGCATCAGTAATAGTAATCATTGTGTTATTAAATGTTGAATTAATATGCACAACACCCGATGAAATATTCTTACGTTCGCGACGACGAACACGTGTGGCTTCCTTGGCCATAACTTCCCTTTCAACGATCTCATCACTGCCGTAACATCAGCAGCTCCACCTTTTTTTTTCCTTGTCAAACAAATCAAACAAGAAAAAAGAATATATAAAAGCCTTCCACAAAGGCCCTTATTTCTTCTTACCAGCAATTGCCTTAGCCGGACCTTTACGCGTACGGGCATTCGTATGTGTACGCTGTCCTCGGACAGGCAAAGACCGGCGATGACGCAATCCTCGATAACAACCAAGGTCCATCAAACGCTTAACATTCATAGCAACCTCACGACGAAGATCACCTTCAACTTGATAGCCCTGATCTATAGCCTCACGAATCTGCAGCACCTCAGCATCTGAAAGCTCATGCACACGACGCCCCAAAGGAATGCCAACTCTTTCAATAATTTCTTGAGCAAATTTTGGTCCAATCCCGTGGATATATTGAAGCGCAATAATTACACGCTTATTTGTCGGGATATTGACGCCAGCAATACGAGCCACGCCTACTCTCCTTAGTTATTTTGACAAATTGTTATAAAATACCTGATATACCTTACAGAAAAAAAATAGACTCAGAAAAAAATTCTTCCGAATCCTCTTATTTCACTAAAATAAATTAAATTTACTTCTGATAGATTTCATCTCAAAAGTCAACTCTTTTCATTTATTTCTAAAAAAAATCTCATGAAAGAAAACTTCTAATCATACGTCTCACTTCAGCAACACCAATCATTCCATCAACAACTTTCAACATTCCCCTCTCTGAATAAAACTTTGATAAGGGAGCTGTTTTTTCACGATATTCCACTAATCTTTTTGCAAAAGCAACAGGATTGTCATCTAAACGAACCTGTCCACCAGCCGCTATTGTTTCCTCAACACGCTTCTTCATACGTTCAATCAACACGTCTTCATCAACACACAACTCAATAACAGCATTAAGCCGCGTATTTTTTGAATCCAGTATCTGTTGCAACGCTTCCGCCTGCCCCACAGTTCGCGGATATCCATCCAAAACAAAACCGTTTACACAATCAGCTTCATCAATCCGATCTGATACGATTTGGTTAACAATACTATCAGGAACCAAAGCACCAGAACTTATAATAGCTTTAGCTTTTTTACCAATCTCCGTTTCTTTGGCAATCACCTCACGCAACATATCCCCTGTTGATAAATGAGGAATGTTATATTCCTCAGTCAACATTTTTGCTTGCGTACCTTTTCCCGCTCCAGGAGGACCTAAAAGAATAACTCTCATCGATTCCTTCTACCTCCACGAAGTTTTGATTTTTTTATCAACCCTTCATATTGGTGGGCAACAAGATGCCCCTGAATTTGAGCAACCGTATCAAGTGTAACAGTAACAACAATCAACAAGGATGTTCCCCCAAGATAAAAAGGAACCTGTAATGCAGATATCATAAATTCAGGTAACAAACAAACCAAGATAATATAAACAGCGCCCACAACAGTAATACGCGTCAAAACGTAATCAATATATTCGGCTGTACGCTCACCTGGACGAATCCCTGGAATAAAACCAGAATGCTTTTTCAACTGATCTGCAGTATCACTTGGATTAAACACAATAGCTGTATAAAAAAAGCAAAAAAACGCCATTAAAAATGCATAAACAATCATATAAAGTGGCTGTCCATGACCAAGAGCATAAGAAATCTCCTGAACCCATTGCGGCATTTTATCAGAAAAATTATTAATAGTGGCAGGCAATAATAATAAAGATGAAGCAAAAATAGGTGGAATAACACCAGCAGTATTCAACTTTAAAGGAAGATGCGACATATCTCCTTGAAACATTTGATTACCGACCTGACGTTTCGGATATTGGATAAGAATTCGCCGTTGTGCACGCTCTATAAAAACAATAAGCCCAATAACCAAAACAGCAATAAGAACGATTCCTATTAAAAGAAAAGTTGATAAATCAGCCTGACTATGAGCTGTCAAAAGCTGAGCAAAAGTAGAAGGAAAGTTGGCTACAATCCCTGTAAAAATGATAAGAGAAACCCCATTACCAACACCACGTGACGTAATTTGCTCGCCAAGCCACATAAGAAACATCGTTCCGCCAACAAGTGTAATAACAGAAGAAAAACGAAACATAAGACCTGGTTCTAAAACAATTTGAAGCCCCGACCCTATACCGCTTTCAAGCGCAACCGCAATACCAAAAGCTTGTAGAATTGCCAATACGACTGTTACATAACGCGTATATTGATTGATAATCTTACGACCTAAATCCCCTTCTTTTTTAAGAGTCTCCAAAGAAGGAATAATAGATGTTAACAATTGCACAATAATAGATGCCGATATATAAGGCATGATACCCAGCGCAAAAATAGCCATACGCCCAACGGCACCTCCAGCAAACATATTAAAGAGTCCTAATACACCAGACGCGTGATGTTCAAATGTTTGCCGCAAAGCATCGATATTGATACCTGGAAGAGAGATGTAAGTGCCAAAACGATATACAAGAAGCGCCAACAGAGTAAACCAGATGCGTTTCTTTAATTCAGTTGCACGCGAAAAGGTACCGAAGTTTATATTGGAAGCAAATTGCTCTGCTGCTGATGCCATAAAACGTCTCCACTTTACACTCCAGTTCTTTAAATCACAGAAGTATAATCCTAAAATTCACATACGCATACACAAATAAATGCAGAACTTAAACAAGTCTCCACAAAAGATCCCACAAAACAAATATAATTCTTCTTTAGGTCTCTATTCATATTAAAAAAATTATCGAGCAATATCAGGAAAAATGACCTGACCACCCACTTTTTCAATCTTAACACGAGCAGCTTGTGAAGCACCAGAAACATGAAAGGTAATCTTAGCCTTCAAATCACCATCAGAAAGAAGACGAACCCCATCTTTTTCACGACGAATAATACCAGACTCTTTCAAAGCAATCATATCAACAGGCTTTTCAATATTCAACTTACCCGCATCAACTGCCAACTGAATACGTCCTAGTGAAACTTCATTGTAGGTTTTGGCAAAGAAATTTCTAAATCCACGTTTTGGCAAACGACGATAGATAGGCATTTGCCCACCTTCAAAACCATTAAGGGAAACACCAGAACGTGACTTTTGCCCTTTTACACCACGACCACCAGTCTTACCCATACCGGAACCAATGCCACGCCCAACACGCTTACGATTTTTTATTGCGCCTTCGCAATCACGCAGTTCATTGAGTTTCATATATAATACTCCCGCAACCCTTAACCTTCATCTATAACGCGAACAAGATGCCGAACCCGAGCAATCATACCCCGCACACAAAGTGTATCATCTAAAACGCGCCGACGACGCATTTTATTTAGTCCAAGCCCCTTTAAGGTTGCACGCTGAATCTGTGAGTTTCGAATAGGGCTTCCAATTTGCTCCACCGTCACAGTTCTATTACTCTGAGATTTTTTCTGAACCATTTCCTAATTCCTTTTCTGATAATCTCAGAAACTACCCTTCTAGGTCGACCAAATGGCGACGACGCGCCTGCAAAGTCGAATATTTTATACCACGTTGAGCAGCAATATCTCTAGGATGCATTTGATGTTTCAATGCATCAAATGTTGCGCGAACCATGTTATAAGGATTCGACGATCCTAGCGATTTTGCAACGACATCCTGCATACCAAGAGCTTCAAAAATAGCACGCATCGGTCCCCCAGCAATAATACCAGTACCAGCAGAAGCCGAACGTAGCAAAACACGCCCAGCTCCGTGACGACCTTCAAGATCATGATGCAATGTACGCCCAGACCGAAGCGGAACATAAATCATCCCACGCTTTGCAGATTCCGTTGCTTTACGAACGGCTTCGGGAACTTCACGGGCTTTACCATGTCCAAAACCCACACGTCCTTTTTGATCTCCAACGACAACAAGAGCAGCAAAACCAAAACGCCGACCACCCTTTACAACTTTAGCAACACGATTGATATGAACGAGCCTATCGACAAATTCATTATCGCGTTCTTCTCTATCACCACGTTCTTTTTGTGCCATTCCTCATTCCTTTTTCTTTTCCGGAAGCACGATAACAAAGTCCCTCACCAAACTGGAAGAACTTAAACGAAAAACTCTAAACTCTCCTTACTCATTCATAAATAAGAAATTTTAGAAATTCAAACCACCTTCACGAGCAGCCTCAGCTAAAGCTTTGACGCGACCATGGTACACATACGCTCCACGATCAAAAACCACCTCATTAACACCCGCTTTCTTCGCACGCTCAGCAATTAACTTACCAACAGCAAAAGCTGCCTTTTTATCAGCACCACTCTTTAACGACTTTTTTAAATCACTTTCAAGAGTAGAGGCTGAAACAAGTGTACATCCCCGCAAATCATCGATAACTTGAGCATAAATGTTCTGATTTGAACGATAAACACTAAGCCGAGGACGATCATGAGAAACCATTTTAATTCTACGACGAACACGCCTTGCACGACGTTGGATAATGTCCTTAGATGAAACCATAATACAAAATCCTTATTTCTTTTTACCTTCTTTACGGAAGATACGTTCATCTGCATGCTTAACACCCTTACCTTTATAAGGTTCAGGCCTACGATACTCCCGAATCTCCGCTGCAACTTGTCCAACTTGCTGTTTATCAATTCCAGAAACAACAATTTCTGTTGGCTTAGGAACAGTCACAGTAACACCCGACGGAACTTTATAAACCACATCATGCGAAAAGCCCAGAGATAGTTGAACATCCTTACCCTGCAAAGCAGCACGATAACCAACCCCATTAATCTCCAACCTCTTTTCAAAACCATCTTTCACACCACAAAAAATGTTCTCAATCATTGAGCGCGACATTCCCCATTTAGAACGCGCATCTTTTGACTGATCCCGCGGCATAACTGATATGATATTTTCCTCAAGTTTGACTAAGACTTCATCATTGACGACGTAACTCAGCTCACCTTTTGGACCTTTTGCCTTAACCAGCTGACCTTCAACAGTAGCAGTAACTCCAGAAGGAATTGAAATGGGTTTCTTTCCAATACGAGACATTGTTCTAACCTACTTTTTCTTCCGTTTTCTTGACATAACTTAGAAAACACGACAAAGGAGTTCTCCACCAACATTCTGTTCACGCGCCTCATGATCTGCCATGACGCCTTTAGGAGTCGATAAAATCGAAATACCAAGACCATTAGCCACCTGTGGAAGTGACTTAGCAGAAACATACACACGACGCCCTGGCTTTGATACACGTGAAATCTCACGAATAGCAGCCAGCCCTTCAAAATACTTCAATTCGATTTCAATCTCAGCTTTCCCATCACCTAAATCAATTTGATTATATCCGCGAATATAACCTTCCGACTGAAGAACATCAAGAACGTGCGCACGAAGCTTCGAAGCTGGAGTAACTACTTTACCTTTTTTACGACCAAGTGCATTACGAATACGTGTTAACATATCACCAAGAGGATCTGACATAGACATTAAATAATCTCCTCTTACCAACTAGATTTTACAATACCAGGAATATAGCCAATAGAGCCAAGCTCACGCAACGCAATTCGCGACATTTTTAATTTACGATAATAAGCCCGCGGACGACCTGAAACCTCACAGCGATTACGAATACGAACTTTCGAAGAATTACGCGGTAACTCTGCCAACTGAACAGAAGCTTTAAAACGTTCTTCAAGAGAAACCTTCTGATCCATAACTATTGCTTTCAAACGTGCACGACGGGCAGCATAACGCTTTACCATCACCTCACGACGCTTATTTTTTTCAACGGCACTTACTTTGGCCATAACTTCACCTCACTATGTTTGCCGTTACGAACGAAAAGGAAAATTAAAAGCACGCAATAATTCACGAGCCTCATCATCCGTTTTTGCTGTCGTACAAACGATAATATCCATGCCCCAAATTTGATCAACTTTATCATAGTTGATTTCTGGAAACACAATGTGTTCTTTAATACCCATAGCAAAATTGCCACGACCATCAAAACTCTTTGGATTTAAACCACGAAAGTCACGAACCCGCGGAAGAGCAATCGTAACAAGACGATCTAAAAACTCAAACATACGATCTTTACGCAATGTAACTTTAGCCCCAAGAGGCATTCCTTCACGAACCTTAAAGGTCGCAATAGAATTACGCGCACGCGTAACAACAGCCTTCTGACCCGTTATTAGCCCTAAATCCTCAGCAGCAAGGAAAGGCTTCTTCGAATCAGCAGTTGCTTCACCTATGCCCATATTTATTACAACTTTATCAATCCGCGGAATTTGCATCGCATTTCTGTAATTAAACTTCTCTTGAAGCGCTTTACGAATCACTTCAAAATAATGCGCTTTCATACGCGGTACTTGTCTTTCCTCAGCCATTAATCAACTCTCCCGAACGCTTGGCAAAACGCACCTTATTACCATCTGCATTCATACGAAAGCCTACACGTGTAGGCTTACCATCTTTAGGATCAGCAATCGCCAAATTAGACAGATGAATCGGAGCTTCTTTAGAAATAATTCCAGCCTCTTGCTTCTGCGTTTGACGTTGATGACGTTTAATCATATTAATCCCACGAACAAAAGCCTTATTCTCTTTTGGACTAACCTTAATTACTTCACCACTACATCCTTTATCCTTACCGGACAAAACAACAACTTTATCACCTTTTCGAATCTTCTGCATAACATTTACTCCTTATAGAACTTCAGGAGCAAGCGAGATGATCTTCATATGATTCCTACCACGCAATTCGCGGGGAACAGGTCCAAAGATACGAGTACCAATCGGCTCTTTTTTATTATCCACTAAAACCGCAGCATTACTATCAAAACGAATGACACTACCATCTGCGCGACGAATATCCTTAGCAGTACGAACCACAACAGCTTTCATAACATCACCTTTTTTAACACGGCCACGAGGAATTGCATCCTTAACCGAAACAACAATAATGTCACCGACCGAAGCATATTTCCGCTTTGAACCGCCTAACACCTTGATGCACATGACACGACGCGCTCCAGAATTATCAGCAACGTCGAGATTTGTTTGCATCTGAATCATGACTGGCCACCTTCTCTTAACACATATATCCGATTGTACCTTTTATACACTCGGATTTGCCTGCCAAATAACGATAAATTCATCGCCTTCAAATTTATCAATGATAAAAACACTGTTAAATTCTAAAACAATAAACTTAACCCATTACGCTACATTGTCTTTTACAACAATCCAACATTTATCTTTCGAAATTGGTCTAGATTCTTGAATAGAAACTTGATCCCCAATCTTGAATTGGTTGTTTTCGTCATGCGCTTTATAATTTTTAGACTGCCGAACAGTCTTCTTAAGAAGCGGATGAGAATAACGGCGTTCAACTTTGACAACAACAGTCTTATCACTTTTGTCGCTAATAACAACACCCTGCAAAACGCGTTTAGGCATCTCTTATTTCCTTAAACCTTAGTTTCACTTATCTTTTGACGAAGAAAAGTTTTAATACGCGCAATATCACGACGAACTTGTCTAACACGCGCAGTCTTTTCTAATTGACCTGTTGCTTGTTGAAAACGCAAATTAAACTGCTCTTTCTTTAACTTAGCCAATTCATCTTTCATTTGGTCGAGCGTTTGCGCCCGTAATTCTGTGGCTCTCATCGCTTAACCTCATTATTCAGCAATACGCTGGATGAAACGCGTTTTTATAGGCAACTTTGCAGCACCCAACCTTAGCGCTTCACGTGCAACATCTTCCGGAACTCCATCAAGCTCAAACATGACACGCCCAGGAGCAACACGTGCAGCCCAATAATCAACACTTCCCTTACCTTTACCCATACGAACTTCAGTCGGTTTAGATGTAACCGGAAGATCTGGAAAAATGCGAATCCACACACGACCAGAACGCTTCATATAACGTGTAATCGCACGACGCGCCGCTTCAATTTGACGAGCAGTAACCCGCTCCGGCTCAACAGCCTTCAAACCGTAGGCACCGAAATTCAAATCCGTACCACCCTTCGCAGAACCGTGAATACGGCCTTTGAACTGTTTACGGAACTTTGTGCGCTTTGGCTGCAACATTGTTCTCTACTCCAAATTTTAGTTCAATCTCAAAAACTAAGCATTTTCGCGGCGACGATTCGATGAAGAACCAGATTGATCAGCTTCCGTAGCACGACGTTCTGAAGCCATCGGATCATGCTCAAGAATCTCACCCTTAAAGACCCAAACTTTAATACCACAAATACCATAAGCGGTCTTAGCTTCTGCTGTACCGTAATCAACATCAGAACGCAAGGTATGAAGTGGAACACGACCTTCACGATACCATTCCATACGAGCAATTTCAGCACCACCAAGACGGCCAGAACAATTGATACGAATACCTTCCGCACCAAGACGCATAGCAGACTGAACAGCACGCTTCATTGCACGACGAAAAGCAACACGACGCTCTAACTGTTGAGCAATTGATTGCGCAATAATTGTCGCATCAATCTCCGGTTTACGAATCTCCACAATATTCAATGAAGTTTCAGCATCCGTCATTTCTGAAAGCTTACGACGAAGCTTTTCGATATCAGCACCCTTTTTACCAATAATCAAACCAGGACGTGCAGAATGAATCGTAATACGACACTTCTTATGAGGACGCTCAATAACAACCTTAGAAATAGCCGCCTGTTTAAGCTCCTCAAGCACATATGAACGAATTTTCAAATCTTCATGAAGAAGGCGCCCATATTCACCACTATCAGCATACCAACGAGAGTCCCAAGTCCGATTAACACCAAGACGAAGTCCTATTGGATTGATCTTCTGCCCCATTACGCGGCCTCCACTTTTTCGGTAACTTCACGAACAATAACAGTAAGATGCGAAAATGGACGTTCAATTCTACTAGCACGCCCTCGACCACGAACATGAAAGCGCTTCATCACTATCGACTTACCAACATAAGCTTCCGCCACAACAAGCGAATCAATATCAAGATCGTGGTTATTTTCTGCATTTGCAATTGCTGATTCAAGCGTTTTTTTCACAGTAGCAGCAATACGCTTGCGTGAAAACATCAAATCAGCGAGCGCTACATTAACTCTTTTACCACGAATCATTGCAGCAACTAAATTAAGCTTCTGCGGACTAACACGAATTGTCCGCGTGACAGCTCTTGCTTCATTATCTTTAAGCTGGCGCGAAACTTTAGCTTTTCCCATTCCTACTTCCTCTTCGCTTTTTTATCGGCACCATGACCATAATAAGTCCGGGTAGGAGCGAACTCACCAAACTTATGCCCAACCATCTCTTCAGAAACAGAAACAGGAATATGCTTATTACCGTTGTAAACACCAAAAGTTAAACCAACAAATTGCGGTAAAATAGTAGAGCGACGACTCCATATTTTTATAACTTCATTGCGCCCACTTGCACGTACCTTCTCTGCTTTACCAAGAAGATAGCCGTCAACAAACGGACCTTTCCACACTGAACGAACCACTTCAGACTACCTTTCTCATTTCTTGCGTTGATGACGCGTACGCATAATAAATTTATCAGTGGCTTTATTGGAGCGCGTACGCTTACCTTTCGTAGGTTTACCCCAAGGAGATACTGGATGGCGCCCCCCCGATGTACGACCTTCACCACCACCGTGCGGATGATCAACGGGGTTCATAGCAACACCACGAACATGTGGACGTTTACCACGCCAACGTGACCGACCCGCCTTACCATCATTAATATTCCCATGATCAGGATTTGAAACAGCGCCAACAGTTGCAAAACAGCTACTCGGAACCAAACGCTGTTCACCAGAATTTAAACGAAGAATAGCCATACCATGATCTCGTCCAACCAACTGCGCATAAGCACCTGCTGAACGCGCAATCTGCCCTCCTTTTCCTGGCTTCATCTCAACATTATGAACAATTGTGCCTACAGGCATATTACCAAGAGGCATAGCATTACCTGGTTTAACATCCACATTTAAACCAGCCATAACAGAATCACCAACACCAAGACGCTGTGGCGCAAGAATATAACTCAATTGCCCATCCTCATAGCGGATTAAAGCAATAAAAGCGGTACGATTAGGATCGTATTCTAAACGCTCAACCTTTGCTGAAACATCACGTTTAAGACGCTTAAAGTCGACAAACCGATAACTACGTTTATGTCCACCACCCTGAAAACGAGCAGTAACACGACCGCGATTATTACGTCCACCCTTTGAAGACAAACCTTCAGTTAACATCTTTATAGGTTTTCCCTTATAAAGACAAGAACGTTCCACAATAACAAGCTGACGCTGCCCAGGTGTAGTTGGATTAAATTGCTTAAGTGCCATTATTCCTATCTCCGAGCCTCTTAAAGACCTGTCGAAACGTCGATAGTCTGACCACTGGCCAGAGTTACGATCGCTTTTTTGACATCACTCTGCCGACCAACTATACCTTTGAAACGCTTCACTTTACCCTTACGGACTATCGTGTTAACTGCTTTAACTTTTACGCTAAAAAGCGCTTCAATAGCAGCCTTAATCTCAGGCTTCGTCGCTTTCGGCGCGACATTAAAAGCAACTTGATTATATTCAGAAATCATAGTCGCCTTTTCAGTAATAACTGGACTAATAATTATATCATAATGGCGAAGATCTGTCATTTAAAACGCTCCTCAAGAGCCTCAACAGCTGCTTTCGATAAAACAAGTTTGCTGCGACGCAAAATATCATAAACATTAATTCCCTGAATAGGCAAAATGTCAATATTAGGGATATTAGAGGCTGCACGAAAAAAGTTAATATCAATCTCTTTACCACCAATCAAGAGAGCGTTATTAAATCCAAGCTTAGAAAAATGAGAAACAAGCATCTTCGTTTTAGCATCCTTAACAGTCAACTCATCCACAATAATCAAATCTTTTGCTTTTAATTTTGCAGATAAAGCAAGACGCAACCCAAGAGCACGAATCTTTTTAGGAAGATCATGTGCATGGCTGCGAACCACTGGTCCATGTGCCTTACCCCCACCTCTAAACTGCGGTGCACGTGCAGATGAATGTCTAGCACGCCCAGTTCCTTTCTGTTTAAACATTTTTGCCCCTGTTCGCGACACATCAGAACGACCTTGGGATTGATGACTTCCCTGCTGACGACGTGCAAGCTGCCAACGAACAACACGTTGCAAAATATCCTCACGCGGAACAAGATCAAAAATAGCTTCAGAAACCTTTAATTTGCCAGCTTCATTACCATCAAGAGTTTTAATTACAAGATCCATTATTAGGCTCCCTCAACTTCAGAGGTTTCCGTCACCGGAGTAACCATTTCCGCTTTCTCCTTCACAAGACGGCGAATACCGGCAGGCTTTGGAGCATTATCAGGAAGACGCTTCTTCACAGCATCCCGTATCAAAATCCAAGAACCTTTAGAACCAGAAACAGCACCACGCACTAAAATTAAACCACGCTCACTATCTGTGGAAATAACTTCAATATTCTGTGTTGTTACACGCACTTGCCCCATATGGCCGGCCATTTTTTTGCCTTTAAAAACTTTACCAGGATCTTGGCACTGCCCTGTAGAACCATGAGCACGATGTGTGATCGAATTACCATGGGAAGCACGATGCCCACCAAAGTTATGTCGTTTCATAACACCAGCAAACCCCTTACCAATACTGGTACCAGTCACATCAACTCTTTGTCCTGGAACAAAATGTTCCACTGTAATCTCAGTACCAACATCAAGAAGATTGTCGGGACTCACACGAAACTCTGCTATTTTGGCTTTAGGCTCAACAGAAGCCTTAGCAAAATGTCCACGAAGAGCTTGTGAAGTATTCTTAACCTTAGCAAAGCCTACACCTAATTGAACAGCAGTATAACCATTCTTTTCAACTGTACGCTGAGCAACGACTTGACAATTCTCCAAACGAAGTACCGTCACCGGCACATGCTCACCAGCATCATTATAAATACGGGTCATGCCCAGCTTCTGTGCTATTACACCTGAACGCATCGGGTCTGTTCCTTCTGTCCTCAAACCTCAGAGCTTAATTTCTACATCCACACCAGCAGAAAGATCGAGCTTCATAAGCGCATCCACTGTTTGCGGCGTTGGATCAACAATGTCAAGAAGACGCTTATGTGTTCGCATCTCAAACTGCTCACGACTTTTCTTATCGATATGCGGTCCACGATTGACCGTAAACTTCTCAATCCGCGTCGGAAGCGGAATGGGACCACGGACATTTGCACCGGTACGTTTAGCAGTCGATACAATCTCACGCGTCGACGTATCAAGAATTCTATGATCAAACGCTTTCAAGCGAATGCGAATATTCTGACTGTTCATGCTCTTTATTTCCCTGTTATACAAAGTGCCTTCAATAATTAAAGCACTCAACAAGCATTATTTATTCAATGATCTTAGAGACGATACCGGCACCAACAGTACGACCACCTTCACGAATAGCAAAACGAAG
>NZ_JBHIOH010000031.1:0-2846 GCF_042195375.1 Bartonella sp. CL100XZDX
GAAAGTGAGGGAATTGAGTTAACACATCCAGTGATACTTAACAGAGCTATACAACTCAATAGTTTTAAGATTTTCTTCATTTTCCCCTCTTTCAATGGATTTATTTACGATAAAAAAGCTCAGAAGCCTGTTGATATTTTCTGTTCATACTGTGTTCAAGACAGGTTAGGACTAAATTGAGATGGTGAATTGAGGAAACAATCGCGCCATTCCAAGCGAAGGCAAGAATGGCAGATTGTTGATCATTACTTAAGGCTGGCATTCATCCGCGTTTTTATACCTTTTACAAAACGGGCTGTTTAAGCGCTTTTCGACACTTCTCTTCGGGATGACAGCACCAGGCTGACAATTTGGAAGGTTGTCTTCTTTAAAAGTATAACACCAGCCCCCCCCCTCAACTCTATTTTTATAGCGGAAACCTGATTGGACCATGCAAGCATCAATGGAAACCATTGCATTAGGAGTGAGCTTTTGAGTTTCTGAATCCTCATCATAAGGTGTTGGCATTCCACATTCTAATAAAGCTTTTCCTACCTCAGTAAAGTCTGCTCCTGGTTTCTCCCACATATACATATACCCTGGAGCAGGTTTATCGATATTGCATCCAATCACGCTTAACAGAACGAGCCCGCTTAATAGTTTTAATATGTATTTCATTTTTTCCTCCTTGAAGGGATGTATATACGATTAGGATTCCCATAATCGCTTTGACACGCCTTACTTGCATGATTATAACAAGCATGAGGGCTGGGATAACTAGATAGTACTTTCTTTGCCTCTTTCACTACGTTACTACCAAGGGGCCTCTGGTAAAAAGTAGCCGGATTTCTACCAAATACTACACCAACAAAATCATCTGCATGGTTTTCCAAGCCGACAGTGGTTTTCTTTCCATCCCTTAAGATATATAACGTATCTGCCATGTCTTGAGTATTATAAGCTGGACCAAAAAAATTAACCGTTGTTTCCTTTGCTATACCGTGAACACCATGCTTTACTAAATCATGTGATCCATTTCCTGCTGTTATGGTACCACGACTATGGGCATCAATATGCAATCCTGTATTGCCATAAAGATACATTGTATCCTGGAATTTCTTGGTTGAATTGGTCAATCCAAAAAAAAGTCTACCTTCCAGAAGCTTCTGAAAAATCGCTATCCCTACTTCCACTTCCCAGTCTTCAGCTTCTGGGAAGTATGTAAAATAAAGGGGACCATGATCATTGTCAGTTAACTGAACCGCATTACGCGCAGCCTCATCGGGTGTGTTAAAAATGCCATTGTAAAACATATGAACCTGGCCATCAGAGCCTTTTTGTAAATGCTTTTCTTCCTCTGGCGTTAAGTAATGATACAGAGGTATTTTTCTTCCATGACTGTCTTTGATAGGTTTTCCATTTTCATCTGTTGCATAAAGGACATTGCCATTTTCATCATGCGCAACTTCTCCCTCAGGATGTTTTTTGACATAGGCGATTTTATAAATTTTAACAAAGTATCCCAATCCTTCATCCGATAAATCATTGATCATGTCTAAGCGATTATGAACGACCCCCTCAAGCGATGTGACGTCCACCGGTGCAACGGCTTGGTGGGCTGTAGCGGTGTTGCGGTTGAGTGCATCAATGATTTGTCCAGCATCTTGCCCCATCGCCCTCTGTCCAGTTGTATCAGTAAGGATGATAGTCCCATCACTGATAGCAGATTTGGTTTCCCCTTCTGCTCCATCCTTGGCTTTGCCGTGATTTAAAACATTCTTGGCAATGTTCTTTATCGTGTCGTTCCCAGAAATGCTAAACCCATGGCTGCTGGCTTTAGCATGCGCACCGTTGTTGATGTCACTGGTGCTAATGCTTCCTGTGGTCAGGCTGTTTTTGTCTGCCGAGGCTGTGCTGGAAATAAGTCCNGGCTGTTTTTGTCTGCCGAGGCTGTGCTGGAAATAAGTCCTCCGGTTAGGGTCGTTTTGTCTTTAACAATGATATTAAAGCCGCCATCACCCGCTTTGATGCCTGATTGCTCCACAACACTGTGATAATCGCTAGAGGATTTATCCTTTTGGAAAGAGGCGCTCATGGAGCCCCCACCACCCGTTTGTCCAGCGCCAAACCCAACAGAAACAGAGTCTTGCTTGCTGGAAGTTTGTCCCGTATCACTGCGACTGGTAATGTTCAAATCACGACCAACCTCCATTTCTACACGCTCTCCAGAAACCACAGCACCTGCCAATGCGGTGTTTGCCCCACTCGTGGTATGAACTGTGCCGGTGCCTATAATATGGCTGTTTTTGTGTTGAACTTCCTCACTGGAACCTTCCCCTTGACTAAAAGAAGCACTACCCGTTGCCCCTGCGCCACCCGTGCCATAACCGGTGCCAACACTCATTGAAGCACTTTCACTGCTGTTTTGTGTGCTTTGCGTGTTTTGTGCACTTTCAAAGGTGATATCTTTACCTGCTTCCATGGTGATATTCCCACTCTGTTCATCATTTTCCAGCACATAGATTGGATTGGTGCCGGCGATAATATCGACGCCAACACCATGAATGCTACCTTTGTGGGCTTGCATGTTAACAGCACGTCCGCCTTCTATGCTATCTGTTACCGCTGTGGAGGTCTGAACAGATGCCTCCGTTTTTTCAGTTTTAAAGCCCACGGTTACACTGCCAGATGCACCAGCCATATTGGCAAGAGCATCCTTGGTGGAGCCCCCCAACCCTCCTAATGGGTTACTCAGTCCTTTGGTTGTGTTCCCCTTTTCCCCTGTGTTGCCAGTCAGCCAATTAACAAAATTCCTGCCTTTGTTAAAGAGGTGATTGATTTTCATGCCAGTCAGTATGCCATTAATA
>NZ_JBHIOH010000032.1:0-11020 GCF_042195375.1 Bartonella sp. CL100XZDX
CAAGGCGGTAGTTTATGATCATGCTGTTATCAGTGGCGCTGCTAAAATTTATGGCAAGGTTTATGGGAATGCTAGCGTGGGATGTCATACTGATGTTTATGGCTCTGTTTATGGTAATGCGAAAATCTCTGGTTATTTCGTGATTAGAGGTAATGTCTATGGCAATGCAAGATTAAAAAGAGATAGTGATTTATATTGGGTTCCCATAAATTGTGAGGTTTATGAAAACGATACCGTTGTAAAGATTATTGAAAATAACGCTGCGTAAATAATGCGCGGGCGCGGCGGGGGTGCCTGCTTTCCAACCCAATTTTTCCATTTCAAATTTTATCAAACGTTTATCACATTAGATTGTGAGGGTCTTCTATGTGCAAAAAATATGAATTAACCAGTGAAATCAAAAAAATCAAACATGCTCTTACTCGAAATATTATAAACCTTTATCGCATTAAAGCTTTAAAAGATTTTGATGATGTCAAAGTGGGGGATCTTGGGGGCTTTATTGAAAAGGAAAGCAACCTCTCTCATGAGGGCAATTGCTGGGTCTATGATAATGCGTGGGTTTATGGCTATGCCCGTGTTTATGAAAATGCAAAAATACGCCATTTTTCTCAGGTCTGTGGTCATGTCTATGGCAATGCTGAGGTCTATGGTAAGGCTTTTATCTCTCAATATGCTAAAGTTTATGACAATGCTTGTGTCTATAGTAATGCACGTATATCTGGCTATGTTTATGGCAATGCCCATGTGAGTGGGAGCGCTCGTATTTATACAGAAGCCCATGTTTATGATAATGCGCATATTTCTTATAATGCTTGGGTTTATAATTATGCAAGGGTTTATGGGCATGCTCAGGTTTCTGGCTCTGTCTGTGTTTACAGCCATGCCAAGATTTATAACCATGCTATTGTCAAAGGTCATGCTAAAATTTATGGCAAGGTTTATGGCAATGTTATTGTGAGTGGCTATGCTGAGGTTTATGGCTCTGTTTATGGCAATGCCAAGGTTTCATATCATGCCAAGGTCTGGGGGAAAGCCTATGGCAATGCAAAATTAAACAGTCAAAGTAAAGTAAGTGTCGTTCCCAAAAAATGTGAGGTTTATGAAAACGATAATATTATCAAAATTACAGATACAGATAAATAAATGACAGGCGTGGGTGGCGTCTTCTTTATGGTTATAAACGCATATAAAATGCATTGCTAATAAAAATATCATAATAGAGAGAGTAAAATAAAAGAAAGCCGCGCCAAGTGATATGACGCGGCTTTCAAATGTCTATTTTAATGATTAAAATGAATCATCCACAATGGAGTAATCAGTGCATATATACAAAACGTATCATATTGCAAGTTCTCTATTAGAGATATAAAAACTTATCAAAAGGAATGTAAATGATGCATATGATCTTTAATCACTCATTTGAATGAGAGAACCTATAACGCTTGTTATGGCTATCAAACAAATTAAAACGCTTGGTAGGTTTAACAATCCAATCAAAAGCAAATGCATCTTAAATGAATGTCTTATAAAAACGTTCTTTTTAGCTTGCAAGCATTGGTTTTCAAAGCAGCTTTTCATAAGATAAATAAACAAACGCTTTTATAAAGTGTAAGGTTTTTAAGATTTTGCTCTGCTGTGAAAGCTAAATCTTAGTTTTCTCATAAATAAAACGTTCTTAAGAGCAAATGATAACTAAGTTATAACTGTGATAAAAAGAAGTTTTAACGTTTCTTATAAAGATCTCATTTTATGTTTCAAACGTTTAAACGTTCATTTAGTGAGGTTCTCATAAGCGTATTTGTACTTTTCATTAAAACCTAATTTCTTTAAATATTAGCCGGTCCATTTTGGGGATGTTATCTTAGAATAGAGCATTCTTTAAACATTACAGCTTTTGACTCAAAATTGAGTAAAAATCCATGTGAGATTACAATGGTTTTGAAGTTTACCTGCTTATCTTTGTTTCAATAGATGCCCTCAAATTTGAGGTGATCTCATTTGGTTTCGTATTTTTAAACGATAACTTTTAAACGTTTTTTGATAGCTTGCTTGCATACGTCATTAAAAATTTTTTGATTTCATAAGATATAACATTGTGATTTTCATTTTATATGTGGTGATACTATATTGATGCTGCTTACTTATCGTTTTCTAAACTTTTAGAAAGCGTTTTAAAAGCGATTTGTCTTTAAATCCTTTTATGCAATCTTTATAAATTAAACCTATAAGCTTATGACAGTTTCAAACGATTATCCTCTAATAGGTGATAAGATATTGCTATAATAAATATAGATTTTATGCTTCCCAATTTTGGGAACCAATAATTTTGTTCTTTATGCTGTTAACAATCCAATCATTAAAACAAGATATGATCTTTAAACGTATATTATCGATAATTCCAAACAACTAAATTTTAAACAATGTGATTTGTGTTGTGATAAAAACGTATCATAAAATTTATAAACTGTTATGAATGATGACAGCTTTTCATTTCATTTGAATACACACATGCGTTATAATATTCACATCATGATTTGCTTTTTATGGTCTATTCATACATGCCAATCTTATATAAAAAATGGTCAAATGAATCATGCATAAAAGGATGGATTCTTGAGTGGATTCATATAAAATAATTACGCTCAACATATTGACTTTATTGTGTTTTTTGATATTATACCGAATATAGGCTCTATCCGGCGTGGGATAAAGATGTAATTTCCTATCAAAATAACTGTAACAAACCGGCGTTCCTTGCTGCTCTGATGATAACAAAGGCTCTAAAGAAACATGGTCCTTACACTCCAAGGCAAACTTATGATGTTGATCAGAGCTTAGATAAACGTTTTTTATTTTAACAGCTGTTTCAATAGGGCGGGTAGTGCTTGCATCATAAACACCTTGCCCCGCCCGTGTCTCAAACTCCACATCACGGCTTTCGTTAAAGTAAAATGTCTCCCGTTCACAAAAACGAATGGCTGCAAAAATGCTTTCTTGGATTTGATGAACATACTCATCGGCTATGTCATCAATCTCATCTTGAATGACCGACACTAAGTGCGAAAGTGTTCTCTTATGACGATAAACATCTCGCTTTACAGGTATCGGTCCTCCGGTTTTAACCCGAATATAATGACGTGTCATCAAAATACCTCTCAGTAAAAATTATTACTATTGATATTATATATATTGTGTAGTATAGTGCACTGATGATAGCGATAATAAAAACAACAGATGAATTCGATAACTGGTTAGAAAAACTTAAAGACAGAAAAGCTGCTAATATAATTCTTGCAAGGCTTCATAGAATTCGTTCAGGGCTTTTGGGTGATGCAAAGTTTTTTAATGGTATAGGTGAATTACGTATCCACTATGGTGCTGGTTACCGAATTTATTTTACAAAAAAAGGCGATAAAATCATTATATTGCTTTGTGGTGGTGACAAATCCACACAATCCAGTGATATTCAAAAAGCCTTATCTCTTTTAGAGGATCTTAAAAATGAAATTGAAAACCTTTAACTTTGAAAAACACCTCACAACACCAGAATCTCAAGAAGTCTTTTTAAATGAAGCCTTCAAAACTGGTGATGCTGCTCATATAGCGGATGCCCTTGGTATTGTTGCTAGAGCACAAAATATGAGTGCCTTAGCAAAAGAAACCAATCGCGAACGCAGTGGGTTATATCGCTCCTTAAGTAAGACTGGTGACCCTAAACTTTCTACCTTAGTCGCTGTCTTATCTGCCCTTAATTTGCAACTAAGCGTACAATCTGCTCCATAAATCGTGAGAGGAATTAAGCCTTCCCCCTATACCTCTCAACGATTGGTCACGAATTGCACGACCACAACACACTCACCAGCCGCGGTTGTTTTATCCCGTGTTGCATAAAGCGTAAGCTCTTGATCTTCTGGGACAAACTCTTTTTGGTTGGTTGATGTAAAATCTTGAGTGCTTTGGGTTTTGATATCCTTTTCACTAAACTCATTACCACCATAGGTGCTGCCTATCTTTAATTTCGCATCCGAAAACGCTGTCTTCACAAACGCTTTAATCGAAAGGATCATTGCACCACGCGGTAAAGTCCCGATTTTGCGCGTCAAATGCTTATCTTTATGCGAGATATTCAAACGCAAAAAACTGACCTGATGTGTATGAAGATCTCTGCCGTGTAAGTGTCCTGTTACGCCATCTACCATGTCCTATTTCCTTTCCTCATCACTCAACTTCACCGCTGTAGGTGGGGATAACTATCGTTCCAAAATCTTGGGCTCCTTGTGCTCTTCCGGGCATTTGGAAACGCGTTTTCTTCATGCCCATAATTGTATGCACTCCAAAACCGTATTCGCGTTTGTAGTCGAAGGTTTCTTCTTCGATTTTATAGCGGGTCTTACCGTAACTCTTACCAAATGCCATAACGATACTTTGTGCACCAAGCAAAACAGCGCGACGAACACTTTTTTTCGCTGTACTATCTGTCGATTTTACACCATGAGTGACATGCTCTGATTCACGTAAAATCACACCGTTGTACATGCCTAGAGAACCATCAAAGATTGGTTTTTTGGAACGCGAACCGGTATAAGCGGCTTTCTGAATATCAAGCCATTGACCCGTCTCTGTATTGGTGCGCAATTGCGTTACCTGAATGGGATGCAAATACAACACATAAACACTCTCGCCATTCACGCGAACCGGTCTAATTTTAGGATTCGCTAGCTTAGCGCACTGAACCGCTTCATCTATCAATTTAAGATTAAAGCTGTGTTTGGCTTTTTCTGTAAGCTCTTCATCCTTGGTTTTTGCTTCTGGTCGTACAATGCGCTTACTGCTTGGAGCTAATGGTGCATTAAAGCCCCAAAAAAGAGGATCAAGATCAACCAGTTCTCCCTCAAAACGGAGCCTGTTAGCGGTATAACCGCAAGCATGAACGAAAAACATCAAACTCAAACGGTCCGCATACCAATCTGATAAACTGTTTTTGGCTTCTTCACGCAAATTAAACAATGTGCGCTGATTATCAATAGTGCCTTCATTGGCAATTCTTGTTCCATGATAAAGTTCATTGATATACAGTTTATCATGAAGGAATTGGAGTGCCTCTTCATTGCCTTCAAGGGTTTCGCCCTCACTCACACCACGTCCTGATAACTGAGCTCGTAGACTAAATGTTACACAATCCCCTTTGCCTTTTTGCGTCTCTGTTTTCACCTGAATAATGCTATTGGAATCCTGCCCCATCAAAGGAGCAATAGGAGTTGCTTTGGAGACCTCCGCATCAAGAATTCTCGCCCATGTTTTTAACGCATGGGGATCATTAATCCCTATATGTGTTGTTGCCATTTATTTCACCTTTCTTTGCTATAAAAAAACCGGCTTAAAGCCGGACCACCAACCCGCACCAAAGGCGGCTTATTCTCTAAAAGTCTTTCACTTAATCTTCATCATCCGCACCACTCAATTTGCGTATAAGCACTCGGTTTTTTGGATTACTGTACCACGCTTGAAACTCTTTATCCGTCATAGCGTCCATCGTTTCCCATGAAAGTGGACCTGTACTCCCCCCTCCACCAGACGCCGTTAAGGTTCTCGCAGAATTCTGCCGGCTTTGAAGCTCTGCAACTTGATTATTCGCTTGTACTGCTTGGTTCTGATAGCCAAGATTTTGCGCTATTCTATAAATCTCTTCTGCCGGATTGAGATCTCTTTGTGCACAAGTCGCTACAATCGTACGCAATTCATTCCTTATGATCTCAGAAATTGTGTTTGGATCTGCGTACTCAGGATAAAGTGACGACCAAGAACTCAATTCCTTCGCACGCTTCTCATAAAGAAAATTTGCCGCATCACCAAAATCACTGGATTTATTTTGAAACGACTTAACAGAATTATTAAAAAATTCACCAAGACGTATATCATGCTGCTGCTGTTCCTCAGCTTGTTTTAGCGCTTCTTTCTGTTCCCTAATATACGCATCCTGCTCTCGAATCTTTTTTCCCATCCAACTCATATAGCCAATAATGTCTTGTGTAGGGTCTGGGGGTGCATTTTCACCTTCAACCATTGGCGTCTGGGATTGGGGTTCATAAAGCTTGACAAGCGCTTCACGAGCTTGTTTGGCTTGTTGCTCCATACGCTGCTGTTCTATACTAGGAACAATCTCTGAAGGTTTTTCAACGGGCGGTGCAACCGGCTCTGGAGACGTGACATCATCATTATCAATCGTTTCACCATCATAAGTGCCGGCATCAAAAGAGCTATCATCATCAAAGACCGGTGCTCCAACTCTGTAATCTTCATTCATACCTTCATTCATCGCTTCGTTCATTTCTGCATTCATTCTTTCACCTCTCTCAACTATGCATACCTCTGTGTAATGCTATTCGCTCTCGCATGATCTGATTGTGTGCCTGATCATTGAGAAGCTTCTGCCGTTCAATGTCATGGCGCTGTTGCATCATTTCTGCTTCTAATTCCGCTCTCTTTTGACGCATAAACAGATCAATCTGCTTTTGTTGCAAATCCATCTGATGCATCTGTGTTTTCGTCTCTAAGTCTTGTTGCTTTTCCTGCAACTTCATTTCCCGCTCGGGGTCCATCTGCTGTTGTTGTGCCATTTGTTGCTGTTGCATCTTCTCACTCACACGATTAAGCAATGACGCAGGCAATGGAGAATAACGAAGTAGATCAAGCATAATATCCGGCGTAATCGCATTTTGAAGCAATGGGAGCAGCTGTGTGATGATACCGAAGGTGCGCTCTTTCTCATTCGGGCTGGTTGGCGCATCATCAACTACAATATCATACTCGACACTCGTTACTTCTTCACGCGTCAATGGAATATATTGCGCATTCTCTTCACCAGATATCCGTACCAAACGCCCATCGGACAAGTAATTCTGTATCAAGTGCAAAATAATCTTACCTTGCCGCTTGCGGTACAAACGTAAGCCATCAAACAGACAAGCAAGCAGATTTAAACTGGATTGGCGTCGTTGTGCCTCCAAAATACCCGCTTGTGTCACTTCTCTTGTGCCAATGAACTCAGGCGATAAACCCGTCACCTGATTAATTGCTTCCTTAGCTTCATTAAACAGCTGGAAAAAGCCTTGTGGAAACTGTGCTACGGGTTTGGGTTGGATCTTTCCTTGTGCCAATGCGTTAGGTTTAACCCATGTAATACTGTCTGATCGGCTTAAACTTTTTGCTGCTTCTCTCTCATCCTTAAATGCACCACTCTCTGCCATTATCCCGCCTTTGGATTGGCTATTAAGGATATACATCACTTGACTGAAATATTTATTCGCCCATCGTTGAGGATCTTTTGTAGGACGCACAACCCCATAAAATTGCCGTTCTATCTTGTCAAAATACCCCGTTATACACTCCCAACCCAATTGACCCGCTGGAACCATGGGTTGATCGGGGCATAGCAAAACCTTCCTGCCTAAAAAAGCGCGCTTAACAACCTTTTTATTAAAAGCCGCCCCTTGAATATTAGGCATCATACATTGAAGCTGTTTAAATTCTTCCTCGCTATAATCACGAAGTTCTCCAGTGCTTAAATCGGGCGCTTTGTAATACCTCTCGCTTTCAAACCAACGGCATTCAACAAGTGTGATCATCCGTCGACCGTTTTCAACATCAATGCCCTTCTCATCATTATAAGCTTCAAGATCATTATGATGAATGCCCTCATAAGCAATCCCATCACGAGCCCAATCTGCACTCAGTTCACTCCAATGGGCTTTGGGAAACATCTGCTTGGCTACTTCCAAAGGCTTGCGGTCCACATACCACAAACGTTGCGCATCGGTTAAGTTCGGTTGCACCGCTGCACTGTCCCAAACCATTTTTAAAGGATCTAAACGCGTAATAACCGGTTCACCATCAAAGCTGTTTTCATAATCAAGGCGGGTATCAGTCCACCCCATGCCGCAGATAACCGCATCTTGGAAAGCATCACTATCAGCGTATTCTGCATGCGCCATGTCCCGAAACCATTCCGCTGCACCAGTAAGCAATTCACTAGGCAATGCCTTCCCTACTTGACGGGGAATAAACTGCACTTCGCGCTTGTTATTACGCTCTGAACCCACAACGGCATTGACCAGTGGTGCAATACGATTAAAAGTCATAACGGGGCGGCGTTGCTCTTTTAACGCCGCTAAATCAGCCTCATTCCACTGATCACCATTGTAAAAACGAAAATCCTCCCGCGCATGTTCACGCCATTTATTCACATGCTCCACATCTTCTTTGTACCAACTGACAAGCTTGCGAAATAAGCCTTCTGTCGACAGATCTGATGCGTTACTTTCTTTATCTAAATGCTCTTCATCATACATCATTCTGCCATCCATGAGGTACTCTCATATTCCGTTCTGCCGCTATAAGCTGGTCGCCTTTGTATCGTCGGAGGTTCTTCATAAGCCACGCACATCAATCCAAAGGCATCTGCTCCATGNCTGCTCCCTGATTGGGAACAACTTGCGTTTCAAAACCCGCATCATTTAAAGCGCTCTCAAAACTCACATTGTGCACACGGTCTCTGGTCGCACCATCATGGGGCAAAACCATCAGTGCCTTCTCATAACCATTTTGACGCAACCAACCGATATGTTCCGATAAAGGCTGCCCCTGTGCTTCGTAATAATTAAGCATTCTGATTTCTCTACCAACAAACTGTGCTATCCATATCGCTGTGGCATCTGCCTTGGCTCCTGTTCCCCCAATATCCCAAAAGGCGCGTATTTGCATCAAGGGGTCACGAGCAACACGCCCTATCCGCCCCTCCTGCTCGGCTGCCAACATTTCCTTTTGATAATAAGCGCCTTGAACCGCTGTAAGATAAGCCCCTTCCCAGATATGCTTATAGGTCTCTGGACGGTTTCTAAGGTCATCAAGTCGTGCTTCATTCAAGATCTTGGGAAACTTCGGATTGTCTGACCAGTTGATCTCCACACGCTTGATTGCCTCATTGTCTGAAAAGCGAAACCGCTTCTCAACGGGGGCATTCTCTCGCAACGGGTTCCATGTTACCCATAACTCTGCCCGCCATCCCTCTCCTTCTTCTCGTAAAGTCGGTATAAGCGTTTGCCAAGCTGTCTCTGTAACCGGCTCTGCCTCATCAACCCAACAAAGCAAAATACGCCCCATGGATTTGATACTGGCTATATTCCGGTCAAGACCAGAAAACTGAAAGGCTATACGACCATCTATCGACTTAATCGACGACTCCCCAACCTTGTAATAGTCCTTTAAAAAGTCGTGCGCTTCAATGGCGCGCTTAATTTCCTCCAATGAACTTTCTGCTAGCGAGTTTTGAAACTGCCGTGCACAAAGGATAGTGCCCGATATCCCTTGCATACCAAATTGATAGCCTTTTAAAGCAGCCATCAAGGCAAATGATCTTGTCTTCCCAGACCCTCGTCCACCCCAAGCCGCACGCACCAAAGCCGTACCTGTAAAAATCGGTATAAGCTTTGGTACAATACTAATCTGTCGTGTTGTCATTGACCAAAGGCGCGATTTCTACACGCGTTATCATCTTAATGGCTCCCCCATCTTCACCTGTTACCTGTAAAGGCAACACCTTACCAAGCAACGCTAAATAAGCCGCTGGACATTCTATAGCCTGCTTTTCCAAATAGGAGATCAAACCATCCTTGCCAATTTTATTCCCAGCATTCTCAGCAGCCTTAACCACTGCTTCTTTTAAAATGCGTGTCATTTTATTTGGAACGCCTTTTACCCGCCCTTGACCTGCCTTTGGTGGTATACGCTTTTTAATGGGTTGTGGAGCCTGTTCTGTATTTTGTGATGTCATAAAATACACCCTCCAGATAATAAAAAACCCCGCATTTGCGGGGATTTCAAACTGCACTGCCTCTCGTCTAGATACAGTACGACCAAGTACAGTAGGATTATTAAATACGATTTGCTACAATTTGTCAACATAAAAATAACACATATTGATATATTCAAAAGGAATCGGTTAAACAGCGCTTATAATAATTAGGGATTTAAAACGATGAAATCATTATCCATAACACGCATCATAACATTTATAGCTTTCTTTTCTATATCAGCGCTACCTGCATCAGCGTCATTTGGATTTATAGACAAATTGACGCGTATGTTTACAAGTGTAGATACTATAGAGAAGTATAATCAACTTTACGACAAATACGCGAGTAAAGAATATACTGGCTTTACGCATTTTAATAAGCTAAGCCAAGCACAAGAATTTGTATACAGCCGTGGCCATCATAAGATGCCTTCCAAATTTGATCCTGTATTGCATCGTCACGTATTCGTTATTTTATGTGGACGCTTTGTGAATTTATTGCGGGGTGAGTATAATGAAGAAATGTCATGGGCAATGCTACCCAATGTAATAAGTCGTTTACGTTATGAACATAATTGGAGTGAAAGAGATTTTATGTGGGCATACAACGAATCCAATAACAGCAAAAATCCAATGATTTATTATGCAAAAAAATTTCTTAGTAATTCGACTGGAACTGGCATTAGCCCCAAAACACAAATGATAGTTGTAGTATCTGACGTGAGCACCGGTGATTATGAAAACACTAAACAAGTCGCTAGATTTTGCAGAGACTTACCAACGATATATGATATAATGAAACCGTAATAGAGATTGTCATTTACGATCAAAATGTTTCTGAAGCGCATTAAGAGCGATACGCAATGAATTCACAAGATGTGGTAGCATTTGATCTTCTATGACGAGGTACTGTAGTGCTGCATAAAGATTATACTGTCTATAGAGGCATTGCGCTTCTTTTAGTGCTTCTTGCGTGTTAAAAAATTGTTCTGTTGCAAATTCTACCCACTTATCCCTTGCCTTATCATCAGATGATGACGGCATTTCGTCATAAACAGCATTAGGCAAGCCTTTTGCACACAAATAGTCGTTTCTTATCTGTAGATATTGCTGGGCGGCGTCATATTGCTCTTGAGTAATCACGCCTTGTAAACAAAGCCGCCCTAT
>NZ_JBHIOH010000033.1:0-5724 GCF_042195375.1 Bartonella sp. CL100XZDX
ATTTGCTGATTTAAGCGATATCGAAGGCGCAAAAGATGCTGCCAACAATTATGTTCTCTATAAATCAAGCAACAATAACTTTACCTTTGGCAGTGCTGTCTCACTATTAGGCGCGCACCAACATAAAACAGAAGATATCGTGGGGCTTGATGATTTTAGAGCCAAGATCAATGAAGATCTCACAAGCTATGGTCGCTTAGCTAGCCCAAATGAATGGCAAAATTATAATAAATTTACCAGCAAAGTCACTATGAGTGGTGGCTTAGAACTGTTGGGTAATTCGTCGTTTAACCTTATCCATAACAACAAAGTCGTTAGCAGTCTAAGCACAACCGGAAGCTCGCTTAAAGGACCGCTTAAAGTGGACGGTGATGTTGTTTATACCAAGGCGCAAGTGGATGCCCTCAAGCAGGAAATATGGGCAGAAATAAAGAGTCTTAAAAAAGTTTTTACTGATAAACCCATTAATTGGCCAGAACTTGCTGATGCTGAATTGCTGTATACGCAGGATGGTAAAATTCAGTGGCCAGACTGGGTAACCGATAAAACCAAAGTAGAAATCCAAGCATGGGGCGGCGGCGGTAGTGGGGGTGGATCTGATACACCAAGTTTAGGAGGAGGTGGTGGTGGTTGTTCAGTATGGTATGGCTATAAAGCAAGTTTAGCTGGGAATGAAGCTATCATCGTTGGTAAAGGAGGAGCTTCTGTTGCCTCGCGTGGTGCGACAGGGAATTCTGGTGGAACAACAATCATTGGCAAGGATTTTATCACAGCAACAGGAGGTCATGGTGGTGGAGGGGCTTATTCATCATCTTTTCCAGGAAATGGTGGAGCTGGAGGAGTGGGGGGAAATTTTGGCTTGGCGACGAATGATCGCCCCGGTCTTTTCAAGGGCGAGAATGGCCATCCTGGAACAGATGGTAACCGTGGTGGTATAAGTGGAAGTGGTGGTGATGCTGGGGGTGATACATCTCGAGGTGGTCCTGGAGGAACAGGAAAAGGTTCTCGTGCTTCAGGAAAAGGAGGGGGTGGTTTTGGTGGAGGTGGTGCTGGCTCTCATGGAGATTCCTCTCCAAGCGGTGCTGGAGCTGATGGTGCTGTCCTTATAAGGTTATGGAAAGATTAAATACAAAACCAAAAATAGCGTGAGTCAAATGGATAGCTGTTCTATAAGAAAGCTTATATGTTTTTAAGTCCTTTTATTGCTCTTTCAAAGCCCTTTGAAAGGGCTTTTTTTGACTGACAGTGTCAGTCTTATCGAGCATGGTGATGGTTGTTATTCTCTCTTCATTAATTTGGAGAGCAAGATGGCAATAGAATTTAATCATGGGATTCGCATTGTAGAGGCTGGTGAGGATTCCCGTCCTTTAGCAATATTTGATCAGACCGCCATTGGGGCGGTTGTTACAGCCCCTGATGCTGACAACCAAGTTTTTCCCCTCAACGAGCCTGTGTTAGTTTTTACACATGAGGGTGAGAAAATCCAAAAGCTTGGAACAAGAGGCACAGCTCTTGATGTTATTAATGCTGTGTGCGCACAGGGGATTGAGGTACAAATTATTCTTGTGCGGGTGGAAGAAAAATTAACCATTGCTGAGACACAAACCGAAATGGTGGGATCCAATGTTGCTTTAACCGGTGTGCATGCCTTAGCGCATGCGCGGGGGCATTTGGGGGTGGAGCCTGGGATTTTACTGGCACCGGCTTATAGTGCAGGGCGGATTGACAATGGCAAAAACCCTGTGGCAGACGCTTTGGAACAGGTTGCAGAAAAGCTACAAGCGATTGCGGTTTTTGATACGGGGGGTAAAAACACGCAAGAAAGTCTTGCCTATCGTGCAGATTTTTCCTCACGCTTTTGTTATTTGATTGATCCCTTTGTACGGGTGGCAAATTCTGATGGGGGTGTTAGTGTTAAACCCGCAAGTCCTTTTGCAGCAGCCATGTTTATCAAACGTGACAAGCAAAGGGGCGGTGTTTTTTGGTCTCCCTCCAACCAAGATGTGCATGGCATTTTAGGGACAGCACGCCCCATTAGCTATTTTGATGGCGAAATCGATCATGAGGCAAATCGCCTCAACCAAGCCGATATTGCGACCTTTATTCCAGCACGGCTTAGCCAAAATGCGCATTTAAATAATTCTGTGGGACAAATGGCTGCCAATGGACGCATTTTATGGGGCAATCACACCACCTCTAGTGACCCACTCTGGCGTTTTGTCAATGTGGTGCGCACCCGTGCAGCCTTGGAAAAAACCATCATCAACAATTTCCGCCCTTGGGCCAATGATGAAAACCTTACTGGTCAACATGTCATTGCCATTATCCGCAGCCTTACACAGTTTCTTGATGATATGATTGCGCGTGGTGCGCTTTTGGGTGGCCGTGTTTGGTTTGACCGCGATTTAAATTCCAACAGCACTTTACAATTGGGAAAATTGCGGGTGGAATTTGATGCAGAAGAAGTGCCACCTTTAGAAGATTTGAGTTTCGGCAGCCGGCGCAATAACGCTTATTTTGACCGTTTGGCGCAAGATATCCAAAAGAAAATGACTTATCAATTTGGCGATACGCTTGAAACTTATCGCAAAGCAGCAAGGAGTTAAAGCATGACTTTACGCATTGTACGCGGTTTTACCTTGATTGTTGATGATGATGTGAATCTTCACCTTGATCTTGAAACATTGAAACTGCCCACGTTGGAAGAAATCACAGAAACCTATCAACCGGGCGGCTCTGATATGCAAATTGATGTGAGCGGTCTTGGTGTGAAAGCTTTGAGTTTACAAATGAAAATCCGCAGCCACACACCAGAAATTATCGGCATCTTTGGTGGTCCTCCTGGTCTTCGTCATAAATTCACTGGCAAAAAACATGTGATCTCTGAAGAAGATGGACGTGAGCATGAACATTCCATTGATGTGACAGGGCGGTTGGTCAAAGTGGATAGCGAAGGCTTAACAGCTGGAAAAGCGACAGGCTATGATTGCGAGATCAAAAATGTTTGGGACTATACGGAATTTTGGGATGGCTCTGTTTTGCACCGCTTTTCTTTTAAACGGGGCGGCTGGCTTGTCCGCAATGGGCAAGAGATCGGTTCTCGCCGCCGCTCTATTCTCAACTTATAGGAATTGATCATGACAAGTTTACAAACCAGCATTGACGTGGAATTGCAGGTTCCGTTTCTTTATCAAGATAAAGGTGGCAAAGAATCTCTCTGCAAGAAACTGACCTTTTATCGCCCCACTTTTAAGCATGCCAAGCAATTAGCGGTGCTCATTGGACCACAATTGACAGAGCTGCTGCTTCCTGAGTTTGGAGAGCAAAAAACCACTTTGAGCAATGATGTGCTTATCACGAAGCTTTCTCAAGTTTTGTTCACAAGTGAGGCAACAGAAGGCATCACAGCACTTTTGGCTGATATGTCACATGAATCTATTGAATTGATTGATCGAGTTGATGTGATGGATATTGTCGCAATATTGAAGGCTTTTTTTGCTTTTTTTACGCAACGCCAATCCTCTCTGCCAGACAATTTGGAGCAGAACTGGCCCTTTATTATCACTGGGCGCCTTCAGAGATTAACCAGATGGATTGGCTGGATGTGATTGCTTATCGAGAAGAACTCGCACGCCTGAAAGCTCAAGAATATGAAAGTCATCAGTTAGGATAAAGAATCGTCATGGATGTTTCCCTTGTTGTGCGTTTTGTCAATCATCTGCAAGAGGGGATAGCTTCTGCCAAGCGAGATCTTGCAGCCTTTAGTTCAGATGTTGCGCATTTCCAAAACAAGACAAGGCAGCATTTTAAAGGGTGGTTTGACCCTGAGCATCTTGAGGATGCGACAAAGAATGCGGAAAATGCTTTCAATCATGCACGCGGGCGTATGGTGGGTGCCATTGCGCAAACAGCAACCTTAATTGCACCGCTCTATAAAGCCATGCAATTTGACCAATCGATGAAGGGATTAGAAAAGGTTCTCGATGCCCCCCTTGATCGCTTAAAGGAATTGCGCCGTTTTGCGCTTGAAACCTCCACCAAGATTCCGTTAGCGGCGCGTGAAGTCTTAGAATTGATGACCAGTGCCAGCCAAGCAGGGATTGGCGAACAAGATCTAGAAGCTTTTAGCATTTATGCCGCTAAAGCAGCTGTAGCTTTTGATATGACGGGAGATCAGATTGGGGAGCGCTTTGCCAAATTGCGCAATGTCTTTAAGCTTAATCAAGCAGGCATTGAAGATCTAGGCGATGCTATCAATCATCTCTCTAATCACATGGCGGCAAAGGCCAGTGAAGTGTCTGATTTTACCAATCGTGCCACCGGTGCGGCAACCATGTTTAAGTTGACAGCGCGCGAAACTGCGGCATTTGGTACAGCGATGATTTCTGCTGGGATTGTTCCAGAGAGTGCCGCGCGTGGTTTTAATGCCATGAGTGCGCGCATTCAGGCAGGGGGCAAACATATTGAAGATGCTTTTGCCAATATCGGGCTTTCTCGCGAAAAATTCATGCAAGATCTGGACAAAGATGCCACCGGCACCTTGGTGCGCTTTTTTAATGTGTTGGGTAAATCCGAACAGGGGATGCGCTCGCTGATTGCCATTGCGGGGCGCGATTTTACCGGTGATTTTGCCAAATTGGTGGGTAACCCCGAATTGTTAGGGCAAGCTTTAGATTATGTGAAAGATCCACAAGTCTTTAAAGGTTCGGTAGAACAAGAAGCAGACAAACAAGCAACCGGTGCCATGCGGCAATTTGAACTCTTACAAAACCGTATTGTGGCTCTGGGCATCACCATTGGTGAAGTGCTTCTGCCTCCTCTCAACAGTCTCATGGAAACTGTTGGTAATTTTACCAATGGGCTTATGGCGTGGGCGAATGCCCATCCCACTTTAACAAGTGCCATAACAAGTGCCATTATCAAAACCATTGCCGCTCTGATGGCTTTTAATATTGCTCTGCGCGTGTTGCGCTTTACTCTTGCCGGGACACGTCTTGGGCTTCTTCAATTGATGGGCTCTTTTATCAAGATGGGTGCTGTTAGTCGTGGTCTTTCTGCAAGTTGGCGGGGCTTAGCAGCCGCAGGGCGCTCGCTGGGTTTAATAGCAGCAAGCTTTGGTGGAAGTGCGCTGCGTCTTCTTCGCCCCATAACTTTACTGGTAGGGGCTTTACGGGGGATTGCTGTCTCAGGAAGTGCATTTGCTGCCTCTTTTGGTTGGATGGGGACAGTGATCGAAGTGGTTGGGGCAAGTCTTTCCTCTGTTGTGGGGGGTATTTTTACCCCGATCGGGGCGGTCATTGCTGCTGTTGTGGCTGTCATCCTTGCTGCTGGTTTTGCTTTGTGGAAATATTGGGATCGTTTTTCTTCTTTTGTCAAAGGCTTTGCACGGGGGGTATCTCGGGCTTGGGAGCGTGCCTTTGAAGCCGTCATGCGCTTTTTTGGTGCTGATACCACCACCATCACCAAATGGAAAAATATCATTGCTGCTGCTTTCGACTTCTCTTCCCATTGGCAAAAGTTTAAACAAGGACTTTCCTCTGTTGTCGAGTGGTTTGGCAATTTGTGGGAGGGCGTTAAACAAAGCTTTTCCAACTTTTGGCAATGGTTGAAGAGTTTTTTTACACAGGAAAAGCTCTCGGAGAGTGCCAAGGCTGGTATGGAACAAGCGGGCGAAGATCTGGCTAATTCGATTGTCGATGGCTTTATGTCGTCTATCTCACAATT
>NZ_JBHIOH010000034.1:0-1770 GCF_042195375.1 Bartonella sp. CL100XZDX
GGAGATCAACATCCCCTTGGGTGCCAAGAACAACAACACCAGCAGCACCCGTTGCCGCCATATCAACCCCACCGGCTAAAAAATGAGCTTGTATATCACAACCGGCATGCGCCTTGAGATTCCCTTGTGCTAAAACAATCCCCTCAAGCTTCAAGTCTCCGCCCGATTCAAGAGCCATATCAGCACCTGACCCTAGCCCTGAAACTTGAAGAGTCTGGCGCGAAGAAAGCTCCATATTGCCCCCAGAGGTTGCCTTACCGGCAATCGATAAAAGCCCATCCTGCGCCTCTATCTTCAAATGACCATCAGCGCCAACCGTTTCTAACGTCACATCCTTATGGGCGGCAATATCAATATGCTTTTTCGAGGTGATGTGCTTTGCCAATATGCTCTGGCTTTTCGATTTGAGGACAACACCCCCATGACCAAAAACATTCTTCAACGAGATTTTCCNGCGAACCCCAACACCTTTTTCTGTTGCCACAAGTTTAATCTGATCCGCCTGTAGAGCCCCCAAAGCAGAACCATCTATCGCATATTCCGGTTTACCGGTAACATCGGTCAGTTCTTTCATTTCCCGTGAAGCATAATCAAAGTGACCTGTCCCTGCTGTCACACCAATTTCTCTGCCCGCAATAGCTCCTTCAAAGTGCACCGTGCGTGAGACAATATCGACAATATCAACCGCTCCTTGACCAGAGAAAAAATTGGCTCCCTTAGCGCCAAAGGTGATATCCCCACCTCGCACCTCAAAGCCTTTCAAAAAACCACTCGCATCAATTTTGGGTACACCTGTGGTTAAGGTCGCATGGGGCGTATTGATAAAGCCACAACCATCACAGCTTATTCCATTGGGATTGGCTATAATCACATCGGCTGGGCTTCCAAAAACCTCTCCTGGACCATGAAGCGCACTGCGCTTGCTGCTGGTCACTTCATTTAAAATCACTTTTGCCGAACCCGTGAAACGCAAATGCGGATTGCCCGGCATAATGCCCCCCAACTGCGATTGCCCTACTTCTTGCGCATGATTGTTCCAAATCACACCTGGATTTCCAATATTAAAATCGTTATATTTATTGTGCGATAAGCCCTTGCCATTGGGGGTAACAATATCAATCGAGGGAACCCCATTGGGCGCTGCCACTATATCTGGACGATGGGCGGCATTCGCGTTAGGATCAACTGCAATTTGCGCCTGTAACGCTGAAGGGGCTAACAAACAAGAAAAACCAAGTCCCCCAAATAAAACCTTTTTGAGCATCGTACTGGAGACTAAAACACCTAATAAAGCTGCTCTTTCTGCTCTCTTCTCATATCTCATACTTTAACTCCCCAATAAAAAATGCTTAAAGTTCCATTGTTAATGTCATAAAAAATGTTCCTGATTTTTTGTGCTTAACTGTGCTCCAAAAAATACTGGAATAACTAGCATCAAGAGAGACCATGCCTCCCGCAAGCTTGACACCGGCTGTCCAACCGGCAAGCTGGTCACTCTTAATCCCATACAAAACTTGCGAAAACACACGCCCATAATCCAAACCAACATAAGGGCGAAGTTCACCAAAAACCTTTTTGAAGGTCGCGTGATTGCTCCACGGAACGGTGCGTAGCAACAAATCATTCCGGCTAAAAAAACCGTTATTGCCAAAAAGCAAACTCTCACGCGTGCCACGAACATTGGAAGCGCCCCCCAACGAAATCTGCTCAGCACCCAATAAATTATGCGGTGAATATTGACCACTCAAAAGATTGCTCAGTATAAAGTCC
>NZ_JBHIOH010000035.1:0-112240 GCF_042195375.1 Bartonella sp. CL100XZDX
GTTTGGAACACGTTTGTTATGCCCCAATAAATTAACTTCTGTTCCGCCCTACTAAAAAGTCTTAAATGGCACAAAAAAACGCTTCAAAGCGTTTTTTTGTTTGCTCATATATTAAAATCTTGAAGAAAAGGATTATTTTGGCGCTCATAGCCTATGCTACTTTTGGGACCATGCCCACAAATAAAACAAACATCATCGCCTAAGGGTAAAACTTTTTCTCGAAGAGATTGCATCAATTTTTCATAGGAACAGAAGGGGAAGTCCGTACGTCCAATAGAACCACGAAAAAGAACATCACCCAAGAGGGCTAAGCGCTCTTTTTCATTGAAATAAATAACATGACCAGGGGAATGTCCTGGGGTGTGAAAAACCTTAAACACATGTCCAGCAAAATGAACACACTCACCATCTTCTAACCATTTGTCAGGAATACAGATGCAAGCATCAGTGATGCCATAATTTTTTGCGCTTTCGCTCACAGCATCCATCACAGGCTTATCATCGCGATGTGAACCGATAATTTTTACATTAAGCGCTTCTTTCGCTTGCATTGCTGCTCCTACATGATCAAAATGACCATGTGTTATCCAAATAGCCTCAACGATAACGCCATTCTTTTCGATTACGTCTTGAATCCGCGGCCAATCACCACCAGGATCAACGAGAACCCCCGTTTTACATTCACTATCAAAAAGCAAAGTGCAATTTTGTTGGAATGTCGTAACGGGAATAATATGTATATTAAGACTACCCATAATATCCTTTTCAAAAGTAACTTTTTTAAATTTATAAATAAAACTTTCTCTCCTTTAAGGTAAAGGTGCTGCTCGACAGCTTTATACAACTTATGTAAACTTGCATTTTGTGTAAACTAAATTTTTATCAAGGTTTTTTTAAGAATGACCAATCACGTTCAAGTTTTGTGTGACGATGCCCCTCACCTTCTTGTGATTGATGACGATACTCGTATTCGCAATCTTTTATTTCAGTTTCTCATTAAAAATGGATTTCGTGTTTCAGTTTCAGCCAATGCGAATGAAGCAAGACGACTGTTGGCAAGTTTAGATTTTGATCTTCTTATTGTTGATGTCATGATGCCTAGCGAAAACGGTATTGATCTCACTCATTCACTCCGCCAAACAAAAGATGTTCCTATCTTGATGCTAACAGCTTTATCAGAAATAGACAATCGTATCCGTGGATTAGAAGCAGGGGCCGATGATTATCTGTCTAAGCCGTTTGACCCTCGTGAACTTCTCCTTCGCATCAACGCCATTTTACGACGTGGTTTTCCTCTTAGCCAACCTAAAATTGAGCAAATCGTTTTTGGTCCTTATATATTTTCAATTTCACGACGCGAACTCAAAAAAGGAGGAGAAATTATTAAATTAACAGATAAAGAACAAGAAATGATGGTCATGTTTGCCGAAAATGCAGGCGATACAATTCCGCGCCATAAATTCGCGACAGATGACAGCAATATAAGTGAACGTGCCATTGATGTGCAGATCAACCGCCTTCGTCGTAAGATCGAAACAAAACCAGCACTGCCTATATGGCTCCAAACCGTGCGAGGAATAGGGTATAAACTCTCTATTGAATAGGCACAAGAATGATCAAACCTTTAAGATTTTTTCTTCGATGGTTAACGAAAAAAATGCCTAAACGGCTTTATGCTCGCTCTTTAATCATTATTATCGCTCCCATGGTGCTTCTGCAAACGGTCATTGCTTATGTCTTTATGGAACGCCATTGGCAAATGGTAACCGAGCGTCTTTCAACGGCTGTCGTGCATGATATTTCAGCCATTATTGATATTCTTGAAACATATCCCCAACAAGATAACTATGAAGATATCAAGCGTATTGCACAACAACGTATGGGATTAAATATTTCTATTCTATCTCCTACCTCCTTACCCCCTCCAGGACCTAAGCCATTTTTTGCAATTCTTGACTATTTTTTAAGTGAAGAAATCACCCGCCAAATTAACCGTCCCTTCTGGATTGATACCGTAGGAGATTCTGATCTTGTTGAAATCCGTATCCACCTTGGTCACAACATCTTACGCGTCTTTGCTCCACGCAGCCAAGCCTATGCTTCCAATACTGCTATTTTTTTAAGCTGGATGGTAGGAACAGCTCTTGTTTTATTGCTGATAGCAATTTACTTTTTGCGCAATCAAATCAAACCGATTCAACAATTGGCTGAAGCAGCAGAAAGCTTTGGACGCGGTCGTCCTTTACCAAAAGGATTTCAACCACAAGGAGCTGATGAAGTCCGTCGTGCAGGCATCGCTTTTTTACGCATGCGTGAACGTATTGAACGCCAAATTGAACAACGTACCATGATGCTCTCAGGAGTAAGTCATGATTTAAGAACCATTCTTACACGCTTTAAACTTCAGCTGGCATTAGTAAATACTGACTTTGATATTAAACCGCTTGAGCAAGATGTAAGTGACATGCAAAATATGTTAGAAGATTATCTTGCTTTTGCTCGTGGTGAAGGAAGTGAAAGTGTCAAGACTTTTGATTTAAATGCTCTTATGCAAAAATTCTCCACCGATGCTCGTCTTCACAAACGTCAATTTTCTTACACCATTGAAGGTCCTACAGAAATACAAGTACGTCCCCGTGCTTTCACACGCTTAGTCAGCAATCTTGTAACAAATGCATTTTGTTACGGCACGACTGTTAAACTAACCGCTAACTCTCAACAAGAATCTTTTATATTGATAATCGATGATAATGGACCTGGAATTCATGAAGATATGCGCACAGAAGTTTTTAAGCCATTCTTTCGACTTGATAAAGCGCGAAATCAAGATGCAAGTGGAACAGGACTTGGTCTTTCTATTGCTCAAGACATAGCACGCAGCCATGGTGGCAATATACAATTAGATGAGAGCCCACTCGGGGGAGTGCGCGCTATTCTTGATGTCCCCCTATGAGCAATATTTCCGCAAACCGTCTGTAAAAATAACAGACTGTATATTTTAGGCATTCCCTACAGTTTCAAACAAAGTGTACTGTAGTGCCTTGTAAGCACTTTCTCCCGACAAAGCAACCATCTGAAATGCAACATAATGGCTTTCACAGGCTTTAAGTGCATGTATCAACAATGTTTCAACCTGTATATGAGATGGATGCATCCCACCAGCCAAAAGAAGACCTTGTCGATAAATGACTGAATTATTCCTTTGCCAGTAATCAAAATGTCCCAACAACAACTTTTCATTAATTGCTAGCAATAAGCGCTGTATTTCAGCTGTTCGAGCATTTTTAATAGAGAGATCAAACGAACAAGCTAAATGAAGTGCTTCATGCTCTTCCATCCATGAAAAAGCAAGACGATAGTTTGCGCGTTTTCCTTCCACACAAACGCTAATTTCATCTTGTGCATCCCGCTCAAACGACCAATCATATTCACAGGCAATCTGTTCGATAAAGTCAACAGGGTGCTCTTTTCTTTCTGTGGCGCAAAATGCAAGCCTCATCACAATCCTCAATCATCTTAAAACATTGTCAACAGAATATAAACCGTCTAAACTGTAACAATATTTTGCTACAATCAGAACCTTTACACCAAACAAATACACATAAAAACATCGACAGTACACAAACACCCAGAACACAATCGCGCTGTTTAGGGCAACCTGATAGTCATAAAACGAATCATCAAGTCTTTTCAGTGTATTGATACAATTTCATAGCGCCAGCCCCCCTGATTCAAAAAAATGTATTTTACCCCAAAAAAAATCAAAAATAAACAAATGCTCCGCTCTAACAGACTCAAGATTAAGCATTTTTTAGTTTCACGCATCACATTGAAAAATTGGGGATATTTTTTGAAGATTCTTTTTTTAAGAAACTATTTTACTTTTTTGTGTCTGCGTTTTTTTTTAATCACCTTTCTTTAAATCATCAAGGCGCCTTTTCAAATCAGCATTATCAGCATGGATTTTCAGCACCATCTCCTTAAAAGTCTCAAACTCTTCGCGAGAAACAAGATCAAGTTTGTTTGCTATCTTTTCAGCCTGCACACGAAAAGCTGTTCCAGCTTCACGTCGTATGCCTTGCGCAACGTCAGCAGCATCCGTTGCTAATTTTGCTAATTCATCAAGAATACGATTTGATCCATTACGCATAACATTTTTCCTTAAATTTTAATTATTGACGCACGCATTATAGCGTATTCTCATAACATTTAGATACTGTAATTTGTTCCTTTTACTCTATATTTTACATACTATGTAGACTTTTCATAACGATTTTGTTTAAGATTTTTTAATATTCCTTTATCACCATATTTTTTTACCGCGATAAACCAGTGGAAATCTATCCCCCTTTCTGACTAGCCTCCCTACTGACTTGACCATTGCGCATTCATCTGTCATTTCTGACCATCAGAGTCACTTCATATTCATCTCGTATAATGTAAGATGCT
Organism: Bartonella sp. CL100XZDX; assembly: GCF_042195375.1. Taxonomy (NCBI): domain Bacteria; kingdom Pseudomonadati; phylum Pseudomonadota; class Alphaproteobacteria; order Hyphomicrobiales; family Bartonellaceae; genus Bartonella; species Bartonella sp. CL100XZDX. Next base: position 4,450 of record NZ_JBHIOH010000035.1, read on the forward strand.
TAATTCATGAACAATCTTTCTTGTCCAGCCATTGCTTTTCCGTCTTTTCTTGATCCTGTCATTATCCAGCTAGGTCCCATAGCACTTCATTGGTATGGACTTGGTTACGTGGTGGGTATTCTTTTTGCTTGGTGGTATGCGCAAAAATTATTAAAAAAAACATCTCTGTGGTATAGAGACCACCCTCCTATGGATAAAGAAAAGATCGGAGATTTTGTTGTCTGGTCTGCTATAAGTGTTGTTGTCGGAGGGCGTTTAGGACAAGTTCTTGTATGGGATCCCATTTACTATTTTAACCATCCAAGTGCTATCATTGCTGTATGGGATGGGGGAATGTCCTTTCATGGCGGACTTATTGGCATTATCATTGCTATGATCTGGTTTGCCCGTAAAAATCATATTAACATACGAGCCATGTTTGATATCATTGCTGCAGGTGCTCCTATTGGCATCGGCATTGTACGAATTTGCAACTTCATTAACCAAGAGTTATGGGGCAATATTACTACACATCCTTGGGCTGTTTGTTTTCCTCTCGATCCTCACTATCTACCGCGCCATCCAAGCCAACTTTACGAAGCTTTCATGGAAGGATTTCTTCTCTTCATCATCCTGTGTTTTCTTATTTTTGGGTTCAACGCATTAAAACGTCCAGGTACTGTATCAGGAACATTTATTATAGGCTACGCAATAGCACGCAGCATTTCTGAAGTTTACCGTGCACCTCAAGAAGATCCAGAATGGTTTTCGACTCTTTTCCATTCTACTGGTTTTACCTATGGCATGGCTTTATCTCTTCCCATGCTTCTTTTAGGGGGGTATCTTCTTCTCCACGCCTTTAAATATAAATCGACAGCAAATGGCCAATCTAAAAGAAAAAATTAAAGAAATTATTGCCCTTAATGGACCAATCACTGTTAGCCAATATATGACGTTGGCACTTACCGACCCTCAATTTGGTTATTATCAAACACAAACACCTTTTGGACGTGCTGGTGATTTCATTACAGCACCCGAAATAAGCCAATTATTTGGAGAGATGATTGGGATTTGGACTCTCGCAAGCTGGAACGCTCATGGTTGTCCTCACCCTTTTATCCTCGCTGAAATAGGTCCAGGACGTGGAACTCTCATGGATGATGTTTTGCGTACCATTCAAAAATTATCTACGACAGCATTTAATGCCGCTGAAGTTTTTCTCCTTGAAATAAGTGAAAAACTCGCAAAAGAACAAAAAAAGCGCCTTTGCTCTTATCAAAAACAAATCCATAGCATTGAAAATTTTAATCAAATTCCTTCAAAACCTCTCTTCCTCATTGCTAATGAATTTCTCGATACAATCCCTATCAACCAATATATTAAAGTCAATGGAGAATGGAAAGAGCGCTGCATTACAGTCAATCAAAATGGAGATTTCATCTTTATTGCTGCCCCGCATAAACTTCCCTCTTCTTGTCTACAAACCTATTGTTCTAAAGTGCCTGACGGAACAATTTTTGAACATACCCCTTTACGGCATCAATTCATGCAACAAATCAGCCACCATTTAGTGCAAGTGACAGGTTCTGCTTTACTTATCGACTATGGTGCTTGTGAGCTTGCCTTTGGCGATACCTTGCAAGCACTCTCAAAACATAGATTTCGTGATGTTTTTGATGCCCCTGGTGAACATGATTTAACATCCCATGTTGATTTTTCTTTTTTAAAAAACATAGCTCTTGAACAGGGCTGTTTTGCTGAAATCTTAGAGCAAGGAGAATTTCTTTTTAAAATGGGGCTACTGGAGCGCGCAAACCAGCTTGGAGTTGGCAAAAGTGCTCCTTTGCAAGACAAAATCCGCCAAGACATCGAACGGCTCGCTGGTCCAGATCAGATGGGAAAATTATTTAAAGTTTTACATTTCAGTGATAAAAACATCTCCATACCTCCTCAATTTTGATGATCGGCGCTTTTGTCAATAAGCACATCAGTATCTGAAATATTCATTGACAAATATGAACATCTCCATCCTCATTTCAAATAATCTCCATAAGGAACTTTTATGAAATCTATCCCTCATCCCATTCTTGCAAAAAATCTTTCTACTTTACACACCCATGGGATAAAACATGGATTTTTTACACGTCAAGGTGGTGTTTCAAAAAATCTTTATCATAGTCTTAATGTTGGGAAAGGTTCAAATGATCAGCTTGAATATATTGTACAGAATCGTCTTTTGATCGCCAATTATTTTTCTATTGAGGCGCAAAATTTAGTCACAGTCAATCAAATACACTCCTGTAACGTTGTCGTAGCTCATCAAGCAACTATCGGTGCACCTCCTCAAGCTGATGCTCTGGTTACGACCACTCCAGAACTCGTTATTGGGGTTCTTACAGCAGATTGCGGACCCATTCTGTTTGCTGATCCACAAGCTGGAGTCATCGCTGCAACTCATGCTGGCTGGCGTGGAAGCTTAAATGGAATTATCGAGAAAACAATTGCTGTTATGGAAACACAAGGAGCCAAAAGACAATCAATAACAGCAGTCCTTGGACCTTGTATTGGCCCTTATCACTACGAAGTAACAAATGAATTTTACGACCAATTTATTGATTACCACAGCAAATACCAAAAATATTTTTTAAAAACAGACAAAATAAATCGCTTTTATTTTAATCTATGGGCATTTATTATAAACCAACTCAAAGAAGCAGGCGTTAATGCTTCTTGTGTAGAGCTTTGTACCTATCAAGATGAACAGCGTTTTTTCTCCTATCGCCGTGCAATACACCGCAACGAACCCGATTACGGACGGCAAATTTCTGCTATTATGCTGAAAAACAAAAGATGAGCCCCTTTTATACTTGAGAACAATACCAAAACTGCAAAACTAAACTTTTTACCCAAATGTAAAAATAAATCCCATTGGACTTTGCTTTTTTCACGAAATTATCTACCAGCACATAAAATATGATAGCCTTCGCTGTGATCATTTTCAATGTTTGGTTATAATAATTGAAGGCAAGATGATACTTCTTTTTATTACTCCCCTTCATTCATCTTAAATATGAAACATTCCCCATATTGAAAGCATTTTTATAAAGTAATAACCAAAAAGATTAATCAATATGTATTTCTTTGCCGCATGGAGAAAAAACTTTGCTCTAAAAGTAACAAACTTTTGGAAAAAGAGAAAACATACTGCATAGCTCTTTAATAATAATCGATAAAATTGTAAGGCTTTTGTAATTGTTCTCTTGCAATTTAATAAAAAAAAATTAAAAACCGTGTCGCATTCCACCATGATAATTCAGAGGTTCTACTATGAAACTTTTCTGCGGAAATTCTAATCCACGCCTAGCTGAAGATGTTGCAAATTATTTGAACATCCCCTTAGGCAAAGCAACTGTAAAGCGCTTTGCTGATCAAGAAATTTTCGTAGAACTGCATGAAAATGTACGTGGCCAAGATGTTTTTGTTTTGCAATCTACATCCTATCCCGCAAATGATCATTTGATGGAATTGCTCATCATGATTGATGCCCTTCGTCGTTCTTCTGCACGTCGTATTACAGCTGTTATCCCCTATTTTGGCTATGCCCGCCAAGATAGAAAACCAGGACCGCGGACTCCTATTTCTGCAAAACTTGTTGCCAACCTAATTACGGAAGCAGGGGCCCATCGTGTTTTAACATTGGACCTTCATGCAGGACAAATTCAAGGTTTTTTTGATATCCCTACAGATAATCTCTATGCTGTTCCTGTCATTTCTCGCGATGTCAAAGTACATTATTCTCTTGAAAATGTTATCGTTGTTTCACCTGATGTGGGTGGTGTGGTTCGCGCGCGCGCGCTCGCCAAGCGCTTGAACAGTTTGCTCGCTATTGTGGATAAACGTCGCGAAAGCCCCGGTGAATCAGAAGTTATGAATATCATTGGAGATGTATCGGGAAAAGATTGCCTTCTGCTTGATGATATTGTTGATTCAGGTGGAACTTTATGCAATGCAGCAAGTGCTCTGCTTAAACATGGTGCCAATAGTGTCACGGCTTATATCACGCACGGTGTTCTTTCTGGTAATGCAATCGAACGAATTGCCAATTCAGAGATGAAAGAATTGGTTATTACAGATTCAATTATGCCAACACAAGCTATTGAGAAAACCCATAATATTCGTGTTTTGCCCATTGCCGACCTTATTGGAGAAGCAATAGCAAGGACAGCAGCAGAACAATCAGTTTCCAGCTTATTTGGTTAAAGTGGTTCCTTGGGGTCTCCCGGTGCTGTTTCAACACCAAGATCAGGAAATGCAACAATACGTTGACCACTAAAATGCGTGTGAATAACAATAAGTCCACGCTCTTCAAAGTAGGTTAAAAGTCGGCGTGCACGGCTTAAAGAATGAGTTCCATAAAGACGTGCTAAAAATGCGTCAGATGGACATGGCTTTCCCCCTAATGCGGCCTGTGCCACATTCAAGAAGACTCCTTGAACATCTTCTTCCAAACTTTCTGATATCTGCAAAATATGTTTCCAATGTTCACTGACAGCCGTTTGTTCATCAACAAAAGCCTGAGCAATAGCCAATTTACGCCGAAATTGTGAAAGATTAAAAGGAACCTTTGACATACCATGGATACGGCAACGAACTGAAAAATCTTGATAAAGCACCGCTGTTGAACGATAAAAAGCCTCAGAATCCTCAAGAATTTCCCGAATAATATGTTCTGCTTGGCCGTCACGCTCAACATCAGAAAGTTCAGGAAATAAACTCAGATTTTCTTCCAACAGCTCTTGTTTTTTATGCACTACCTCCTCTAACATCTCGTGCATTGATTTTTCCCTCATCGGCTCTCGTGTTTGTTTAAATAGCGTTAAAATTTCCTCTGGTGAAGCAGTAAAAACGAGCTCTTGCACATCATCCCGCTCTGTTGGAAGTGGCATTAATTTAGGACTAGAAGAGCGTGCCAAAGTTTCAACAGAACCGATAATGATTGGTAAGGGACGTCGTGATAAAGCAGGGCCTAAAGCTATAAAATTTCCCCGTTCAAGATCTCTAAACATTTCCGCTTGGCGACGCTCCATTCCCAAAAGATCAGCAGCGCGCACCATATCAATATCTAAAAAAGTCCGCCCTATTAAAAAGTTTGAAGCTTCAGCAGCAACATTTTTGGCAAGCTTAGCCAAACGTTGTGTCGCAATAACACCAGCAAGACCACGTTTACGTCCTCGACACATAAGATTGGTCATAGCGCTCAAAGAAATTTTACGCGCTTCATCAGAAACTTCTCCTGCTGCAGTTGGAGCAAACAATTGCGCTTCATCGACAACGACAAGCATAGGATACCAATAATCACGTTCCACATCAAAAAGTGCCCCAAGGAAAGCCCCTACAGCACGCATCTGTTGTTCAGTATCCAAGCCTTCAAGATTAAATACCACTGAAACTCGATGTTGTCGAATGCGATGGGCAATACGATTCAACTCTAATTCACTACGTTGAGCCTCTACAATAACATGACCAAATTTATCTGCCAAAGTTACAAAATCGCCTTCTGGATCAATTACACAATGCTGCACCCACTTAGCACTTTGCTCCAAAAGACGGCGTAAAAGATGTGATTTCCCTGAACCGGAATTACCTTGTACAAGAAGACGTGTCGCCAATAATTCTTCTAAGTCAAGAAGTGCTGGCATCGATTTATGCAAAGCACGATTCTCTGACATCTCACCCAAGGCAATCTCAACCTTCATAACATCTCCAGTGTTTGATTTTGAACATATCAGTGCCAGCACATATTGGTTGATTCTCCATCCACACCGCAATTTGTAACATTTCCTCCTTTTTAACGGTAGAAATCATCGATTTTTCCCACAACTCTTGCATCTATGAATAGTTTGAACTATAGAACAAACTTCTGCGTAGACACCCTTGGAGGCAACGTAGAATGGAGTGATCGCTGTTGGTTAGCGCATATCTTCATATCCATGCAAAAACTATTACTGTTTTTGAAGGATCTCCAATCATGTAAAAAGGACTTAAATTATGAGTAAAAGCTACACTCTTAAGGCCGAAAAACGCGAGCGGGTTGGTAAGGGGTCCTCCCGTGAACTTCGCCGCAACGGTCTTATTCCTGCTGTCATTTATGGTGAAAAACAACCACCCTTGGCAATAACAGTTCCCTATAAAGAAATTTTCTACAAAATTCATGCCGGTGGCTTTCGTACCACCATTGCAACGATTATTCTTGACAAGCAAAAAATTATGGTTTTGCCAAAAGATTATCAATTAGATCCCGTGCGTGACTTTCCCCTCCATGTAGACTTTTTACGCATTTCAGCAAAATCCGTTGTAGAAGTGAATATTCCTGTCCACTTCCTCAATGAAGATACGGCACCTGGACTTAAAAAGGGTGGTGTCCTCAATATTGTTCGGCACGAAATTGAATGTACAGCTCCAGCAAGTGCTATTCCTGAAGCTATTGAAATTGATCTCTCCAGCTACTCTATTGGTGATTCTATTCACATTTCAGCAGTGCAACTGCCAAAAGATGTGACTCCCATCATCCAAGATCGAGACTTTACCATTGCAACCATTGCAGCTCCTGCTGGCATGGATGTCAGCGATGAAACTTCTGAACAAGAAAATGATGAAGAAAACACGGAAACTTCATAAAACTCAAAAGGCGGGAATTTTTTCCGCCTTAATTTATGAGACATTACCCTTACTCATACTTTGACTGAAAATACACATGTGGCTTATTGCTGGTCTTGGCAATCCTGGTTTACAATATCAAAATAACCGCCATAATATCGGTTTTATGGCTGTTGATGCCATTTTTCAGTCCTTCTCTTTTTCTCCATGGTCAAAGAAGTTTCAAGCAGAAATCTCCAATGGTTTCATAAGTAATGAGAAGATTTTTCTTATAAAACCACAAACTTTCATGAATCTTTCTGGTCAAGCTATTGGCGAAGCTTTGCGATTTTATAAATTAGATTTGAAGAATTTGATCATCATTTATGATGAGTTAGACCTGTCACCGGGAAAAGTTCGTATAAAAATTGGTGGAGGAAATAATGGGCATAATGGCATTAAGTCTATTGATGCCCATTGTGGTACTGACTATTGTCGTATACGCATAGGAATTGGTCATCCTGGAAGCAAAGAACTTGTTCATCAGCATGTTCTGGGAAATTTCACCAAATCTGATCAAGAATGGTTATCCCCTCTCTTAGAGGCAATTGCAAAAAATATCGCTCTCCTTATAAAAGATGAAAAATCCCTCTTTATGAATGAAGTTTCACAAACGATAAAAAACAATCAAAACCATTGGCTTGAGTGTCCCAGTCGCGTGAAGAATATGGATAAGAACTCTTAAAAAAAATCCTCTTATAAACTTTCTCAAAGGAAAAATCTGTTGGCAACGTGAGAAGCTAGAAAATAGAATCAGAATACAAGCTTGTATGCACTTTTGAAAAAGAAAGGCTTATTTTCTCTTTTAAGAAAAAGAGAAGATTGAACAGAAAACCAAAATACTTAAACAGCTCTCTCCAATCTTCTCCCCAAAATTAAAAAAATTCATTTGGCTGAATGGTCGACTGTAGCGGATCATAGCCATTTGATTGTTGACTATAAACTGTAGGAATACTCCTATTGTTTTGCAATACCACAACACGCGAACCAACGGGAACACGATCATAAAGATCGATAATATCTTGATTAAGCAAACGAATGCACCCACTTGAAATAGCACGCCCAATTGACCACGATTCGTGTGAACCATGAATACGGAAAAGTGTATCTTTCCCATTTTTGAACAAATAAAGTGCCCGCGCACCTAATGGATTATCGGGTCCTGGTGGCATTCCTTTCCCAAGATGTCCATAACGTTCTGGTTCTCGAGCCATCATAGCTGCAGTAGGAGCCCAATTTGGCCACCGACGCTTGCGCTGTATAACCCCCTCACCTTCAAATGCTAAACCTTCCTTACCGACCCCAATCCCATAACGCAAAGCTTTTCCATTTTCACCAATAAGGTAAAGAAAACACTCTTGCGTATCTACAACCAATGTTCCAGGTGGATAAGATGTATAATAAATCACTTCTTGTCGCCAATATTTTGGATCAATTGTCGCAAGATCAACAGCAGGTAACGAATAAGTCTCATTCGTTACAGGACCATACAAAGCCTGTATTTCTGGTGGAATGTATCGAACTTGTTGAAAAGAAACCGATGACATATCTGACTGATGTGTAGCACATCCAGCCAAAGCCAAAAGTGCTGCAATTAAAAAGGCACAACGAGATAACACTCTTCTATTTTCTCCGATTAATTATTTATGCAGATTTGCATACCATGAAAAACTTAGCACAATATTAACATTAATTCGAAGTTTTCTTATCCTTGAAACTAAGGAGAGAATTAAGATAAGAAGAACTAAGGTAAAAAAAGCAGATACCTGCTACTTTATACTTTTTTCTCACTTATCGCAAGGCAAGGACTATAACTCTATATGAAAATATGCTATAAAAAAGAAGCTTTATCTTGACTATAAAATCAAACGAAAAGAAAGACTCTCATGGGCTTTAAATGCGGTATTGTCGGATTACCTAATGTTGGGAAATCAACTCTTTTTAATGCATTAACAAAAACAGCCACTGCACAGGCTGCCAATTATCCTTTCTGTACCATTGAACCCAATACCGGTGAAGTTGCTGTTCCAGATTTACGAATGGAAAAAATTGCATCAATCGCTGGTTCAAAAGAAATGATTCCTACACGCATTAACTTCGTCGATATTGCGGGGCTTGTGCGAGGAGCTTCAAAAGGCGAAGGTTTAGGAAACAAATTTTTAGCCAATATTCGCGAAGTCGATGCCATTGTCCACGTTTTACGCTGTTTTCAAAATGAAGATATTACCCATGTAGAGGGACGTATTGATCCTGTTAGTGATGCAACAACGGTTGAAACCGAACTCATGCTTGCGGATCTTGAAAGTCTTGAGAGACGAATCATACAAATTCGTAAACGAGCAACCGGAAAAGACAAAGAAGCTCTCACAATTTTGCCTATTATGGAAAAAGCATTAAACATACTGCAACAGGGAAACCCTGTCCGGTTATTGCTCAAAGATATCTCTTCCGATGAACACCACATTCTTAAAAGCTTGAATCTTTTAACCTCCAAGCCTGTACTTTATGTTTGTAATGTAAGCGAAAATGACGCCGCTCATGGAAATAGCTTTACCCAAACAGTTGAAAAAATGGCAACAAAGCAAAATGCGCAAAGCATTATCATTTCTGCTTCTATCGAAGCGGAAATCACACAACTGAGTGATGCTGAAGCATCAGAATATCTCAATGCTTTAGGACTCTTTGAACCGAGTCTCAATCGCCTCATTCGCGCTGGTTACCATTTACTTGATCTCATTACTTACTTCACCTGTGGGCCTAAGGAAACACGAGCATGGACAATTACGCGTGGTACAAAAGCTCCCCAAGCAGCTGGCGTTATTCACTCAGATTTTGAGCGCGGTTTCATTCGTGCTCAAACCATCAGCTACAATGACTATATTACTCTGGGTGGAGAAAGCGGTGCAAAAGAAGCAGGAAAAGCCCGCGATGAAGGAAAAGAATACATTGTGCAAGATGGCGATATCATGTTATTTAAACATAATACTTAAATCTTCACTCTGTCTTAATAGTTTATCTTGAAAACTTTGGTAATAGCTCCCTGGAATCTTGTCGCAAAAGCTCTCAAGAGTTTTTAGAACAAAAAGACTGTTGCTAGCATATGATTATGATAGCAACAGTTTTATCCATTAAAGAATGAAAATATAAAATTAGCGTGTCCAACGCCCTTCGTATTTAAATGTTGGAGCGTCCTTTAAAGAATCTTTTGTCGCATTTGTAATGAGTTTCCATTTACCATAATCATTTGTCATCTGGATTGTTTCTGGAGAAACGACCACATAACTCTCGCCTATGCCAAGAAAACCACCAACAGCAATAACAAATCCTGCAATATTATTTTCACGTAAAATAATATCTTTTACTTCACCAATATTTTCATCTTCTATATTATATACATTGGCGCCTATAAGACTGGAAGCTACAAAATCCGTTGCTAAAGGTGTCACATAACGCACAGACTTATCTATCCCCACCTGTACAATACCCGTCGAAGAGATCATTTCAGGTTTTGAAGGCACTTCAAAAGACTGAGCATAAGTACTAGAAACCATCAAAATTGACATAAGAGTAGTACATGCAATTTTTTTCATTTTAACATCTCCATTTTTACTTTGCTTTTACTTTATAAAACCTCAATGCATCATAAAAAGATTTGTTCCTTATGCTCTTTATACTCTATACTCTTTCGAGTCTTGTCGCTTTACCCTTTTCTCTTTATTTCGTCTTTTATTTCTTTCTCTAACTCTTTTTCTAAACCACACCAAATACGATTTTTTAAAATATAAACAAGCCCTGCAAAAATGATTAAAAATAAAATAACACGAAAACCGGTTTTTTTACGAATTTCCATATGAGGATCGGCAGCCCACATCAAAAAAGCAGAAACATCGCGCGCATAATGTTCAATGATTTCTGGAGTTCCATCTTCATAAGCAACCATACCATCACTCAAAGGAGGAGCCATCGTTAAAGAATTACCGGCAATAAAATAAGGATTATACCAATAACCATTCGCAATTTTTATCTCCTTCGGTGCCTTCTGATATCCTGTTAAAAGAGCTGTAATATAATCTGGACCAGCTGTATCATAATGAGTTAATACATCAGTAATTAAAGCAGGAAACGGCAAAGATACCCCACGTGCACGTGCCATCAATGACAAATCTGGAGGATAAGCACTATTCAAAATAAATCTTTCTTCTTCTTCATGTGAAAAGGGAGAAGGAAAATAATCCGTTGCAACCCCAGCACGTTTAAAAAATTTTCCTTCTCGATTAGGGCCATCGCGCACTTCATATTGCCCCGCCAAAGCTTTAATCTGTTCTTGATCATACCCTAGAGCTTTTAAATTGCGAAAAGCCACATATTTTAGCCCATGGCAGCTGGAACAAACTTGTTTATAAACCTTTAATCCGCGCCTCAATTGCGCCTTATCATAAAGCCCAAATGGACCTGAAAAACTCCATTCTTGTTTTTTAGGAACTTGTAAAGGAAAAGAAATAAATCCCTCTTCCTGATCAGAGTCATCACTCGCTAAACTCTGAGCAGAAAAGCTCATAGCAACAATAAAAATCAGTCCGACAAAAACATTTACCATAGTCTCTTTTTCTGTTTTAAATCTTGCATAATTGAAGAAGGAAGAGAACAATTTTTTTCAAACGCTGGCAAAATCGGCAAAATAACAAAAAAAAATATAAAATAATAAACAGTAGCCAATTGTGTCCATAAAAGAATTTTATCACTTATTTCTCTTGACCCCAACCAACCAAGAAAAACGACATCAATAACCAACGCCCAAAAGAAAATTTTATAAACAGGTCGATATCTTGCTGAACATATTTTAGAACGGTCTAACCATGGCACAAAAATTAAAATGCAAATCGAACTGACGAATAAAACAAAGCCAACAAAGTTTGAAGAGAAAATACCAATATCAAAGGTTATAGCACGAAGCATCGCATAAAAAGGCAAAAAATACCATTCTGGAACCACACGAAGAGGTACCTTTAAAGGATCTGCCACACTATAATTTTCAGCCTGCCCCATATAATCGGGCATATAAAACAAAAACCAGGCAAAGAAGATCAGAAAAACAGTAATAGCAAAAATATCTTTGATAAGCGCATAAGGCGAAAATGGAACTGTTTCCTTATCTGATTGTATAGCAAGACCCGTTGGATTACCTTGCCCAACACAATGGATTGCCCAAATATGCAGCCACACAAAAAGAAGCAAAATAAATGATAAAACATAATGGAAAACATAAAAACGATTCAACGTTGGTTGTCCTACGACATAACCACCCAGAAGTGTCTCATGCAACCATGTCCCCACCAAAGGTATCGTTTTAAAAAGCCCTGCAATCACTGAAGCCGCTGAAATAGACATCATCCCCCAAACAAGCACATAACCAAAAAATGCTATTGCCATCATGATGATATAAATAAAAATACCTGTAACCCATACCATTTCTCGCATGTTTTTATAAGAACCATAATAAAGTCCACGTGCCAAATGGATATAAACAGCAATAAAAAAAAACGAAGAGCCTACACAATGCCATGGACGAAAAAGCCAACCAAACTGCCCTTCACGCCGAAATCGTTCACTAGTTTCAAAAGCCAAATGAATATCTGGAACATAATGCATAGCCAAGACAATACCAGTCAAGAGCTGTGATAAAAGCATAATGGTCAAAATACCGCCAAATGTGTAAAAGTAATTAAGATTACGCGGAACAGGAAAAGTCACAAATGTATTATAAAAAAAACGAGGAAGAGGAAAACGCTTATCAAACCAACGAGCAAGAGCATTTTTAGGACAATAAGGAGGAAACCTTGTCATAACCTTATCCTATTTTGAGCAAAGTGTCAGAAAGAAATTGGTAAGGTGGAATAACCAAATTATAGTTAGCTGGTCCTGACCGCACTCTTCCAGCGGTATCATAAACAGACCCATGACAGGGACACAACCATCCTCCAAATTTACCCGATTGCCCAAGTGTTACACAGCCTAGATGCGTACAAAGATTAATAACAATCAGCCAATTTTCACGTCCTTTACCTGCTGAACGCGCAAAATCTGTTGCTTCTTTTTCACCTTCAAGATTAGGATTGCGCGCTTGACGATCTTTTAGAAGTCTCAATTCAGTAGCGCGCGCATCAGCAATTTCTTTTGCCGTACGATTTCGAATAACAACAGGCTGTCCTCGCCACTTTACCGTTACCGACATCCCCTCTTCAATACCAGAAAGATCAACCTCAACAGAGGAAGATGCCAAAACAGCTTCATCTGGACGCAACTGACGGATAAAAGGCCACGCAACCGCTCCCATTCCAACTGCTCCTGCAACAGCTGTTACCAAAAACAGAAAATCCCGCCTCGTTTGCTCACCCATGGACTTAACTTAAAGAGACACTTTGCTAAAACATTCTTTTACCATACCCTCTCCCATTGTACAATGCTTGATCATTCAGTTACCTCAACCATGAAAACATCCCCGTAAAAAACTCCTGCCATTTGTATGGTTTATACAAAAACTGTTTTATAATGATAATTCATCGTTTTACAGAGTGAATGAAATCCTGAAACACCGTAAGTTTCTTTCATTTCAAACCTATTCATATTAATCAATCAAAATTACTCCCCCACCCGTGAAAATCAGAGATAGCATGTAAATAAACACTTCTAAAGAAAGAAACATTGTCTTGTTATGACCATATCTCAGTAAATAAGTTGAGCTTATCGGTTATTTCTTTAACACATTTACAGCATCTCTCCCTTCCTCAATTCCAACTGGTTGCATGAGTATTTTTTTCGCTTCTGTTTTTGCATAAAAAGCATATTTTGTTGATTTTAATTAAAATGGATGATCTAACCTCATTAAATACCCCACTTTTCAACATAATGAGCCAATCCATTTCATGGATCGCTCAATAAAAGGAAGTCTCTAATAGGGAGCTTCTCTCTTATCCCAAACAGACCTGTATACATAACTTTTTCCCTGAAATTTAAAGGGAATAAAAATTAACCGTAAAAACATGTATTTCTCAAAGCATATTTTTCGAATAAATTGTGGTGCTTCTTTACAAAGTCGAAAGAAAAATCATATTACAGAGAACATGACACTTCATATAGCTCTTTTCCAACCTGATATTGCTGGTAATACTGGAACGATTTTACGTCTTAGCGCTTGCTTTGGTTTACATGTGCACATTATTGAACCTGCAGGCTTTAATCTGTCGGATCGTAATCTCAAACGCGCAGGATTGGATTATCTCGAATATGCTTCCTTAGAACGACACATTGATTGGCAACATTTTATAAGCTCCATGAAACACTTAAACCGCCGCCTGTTGCTTTTAAGTACAAAAGCAAAAACATGCTATACGCAGATATGCTATCAAAGAAATGATGTTTTACTTTTTGGTCGTGAAACAGCTGGCGTTCCCGATTATGTTCATGAAGCGGCCGATTACACATTGAAAATTCCCATGCAACCACAGGCACGCTCTCTAAATCTCGCCATGAGCGTAGCCATAACAACAGGAGAAGCATTACGCCAAATTGGTTATCATGAAAGAACCTGTAATCTATAAAAACACAACAATTCCACTAAAATTTTTAATAGAACGATAAAAATACATAAAATATAGTTTTAAATAATTAAAAAATATTTTTTATAGCGTATAATAAGTAATTAAAAGCGCATACGTTTCAATAATACTTTTGGAATAACTTACAGAATTCCTGTAAAAAAACATAAATTATTACGAAAAACAATATACAATATATAAAAAACAGTTAGAGCGTATAATGCCTATCATTTTCCAACAATTAAGTGCTGATAAAATAAACATTTCTTAGTGCCCATCATATCCATTTCATATCACCACCTATAAATGATTAAATACTCCTCCTAGTAAAAATTCATTAGACATCCCCCTCTTCATGCTCATACAAAGTGCAAACCGCTATCACTATTCTCTTTATTCGTTCTCATTTTCGAGAATCCTTATCTTTGAGATGGTTCATAAGAGACATTTTCCTCTCTGTAATCATTTTTCCTCACTTGTGACGTCTAAGGCAATAATTTTGATTGATGTAATATGAACAGATTTGAAATAACCTTACAATATTTGGAGCTCTTGTTTCACATGAAAAATTACTATTATAAATTAATATGTTGACTTAAAAAATATAAACAACAGTGGGTTTGTAAACAGATATATTATAAATCAATTTTTTCTAATAGTGCATGACGATCCATTAAAAATCCGTTTTCAACCCATATCATTTCTAGCTCTTTAAGCTTTTTTCCTAAAAGTACACCTTTCGTAAAACCTTTCTTTATTAAATCGTTACCATTAATAGGAAAAGTTGGAATCTGCCATTTTTTGGCAAGTTGATGAAGCTTGACATAACCCTCTGCTTTTTGCAAAGCATCACTTTTTTCCAGATGATCAAGATGTGATGCAGCGACAGACAACGATAATTGATCTAAAACTGGCTGTCGTCCATGAAAATAAATCAGTTTTTGCACAAAATGATCAGAACAGTTTTGGTTTATTATTTCTAACTCTGCCCATTCTTTTAATCGCGTTCTTTCTTTATGGGAAAAATGCAAGCGCTGTGCCATTTCATGAAGACGTATGGGGTCAGGAGGAAGAAGGCTTTCTAGCCGTAATAATGGATCAACTTTCCAACCAAGAGTCTGTTCTGTCTTCACCAATGCGTGAATTGCATCAATGCCCCATCGTTCTGTTTCAGGAAAAATGAGTGCCAAAACTCTGCTTTGTCGCATCCATAAAAGAGCACGCGTTGGATCAAACGCCGCAAGAAGCTTTTTCATTTCTGCCCAAATACGTTCAGAAGAAAGTTTTTTTAAACCGTGTTTTAAACGAACACATGCCTTCAATCCTTGCACATCAGGTCGCCCTGCTCCATACCACGCAAAAAAGCGAAAAAACCGTAAAATACGCAAATAATCTTCGCAAATACGATCTTCTGCAACCCCAATAAAACGAACTGTTCGGCTAGCAATATCACTCAAACCTCCCACATCATCATAAAGGTTTCCAGCAGCATCACAATAAAGTGCATTTATCGTAAAATCCCGCCGTTCAGCATCTTTTTTCCAATCACGACCAAATGCCACTTTTGCATGACGACCATCTGTTTCAATATCGCAGCGAAGCGTTGTAACCTCATAAGAACATGAATGAGCAATTACTGTTATTGTACCAAAAGCAATCCCTGTAGGAATAGCTTTAAATCCTGCTTCTTCTACACGTGCAATAACCTGTTGCGGCAAACAGGTTGTTGCAATATCAATATCACTAATAGGCTGCCCTAGCAGTTGATTGCGCACTGCTCCCCCTACAATACGCGCCTCTTCCCCCTCCTCAGACAAAACACGAAGAAGTGTTTGAATATCACTTTGTTGTAACCACGCAACCTGTTTGAAGTTCTGTCTTATATTCACCCTTTAACCTTTCAAAAAAGTTGTCTTCACTGCTTTAAAGAACTCTCTTCATAAAACAAAATTTTTAAGACATCCCTTATAAAGCACGTCTATTCTTCCAAAGAAACTTTTCTCTTCTATACGAATATGAAAAAAAACGGCATATGATACTTCATTTCTTCTCATTTTCTGTTACAAACAATAAGATATCCATTATCATGCAGAGAAAATTACCATTTTTGCGACAAACGCCTTAAGGAAGAAATATGAGTCAACATGATCCATCATCCAATTCTATAAAAAAGGTCAATATCAATCATGAGGCTCAAGTCATTATTGATGATATTGATACGACACACAAAGAATTGGATATTTTACAACAAGAAATTGACAAAGTTATTTTTGGGCAAAATCAGGTAATCGAATATGCTTTAATCGCTATTTTTGCTGGTGGTCACGCCCTTCTTGTCGGTGCTCCAGGACTTGCAAAAACACGTCTTGTTGAAACATTGGGAACAGTCTTAGGACTTGATGAAAAACGCATCCAATTCACTCCTGACTTAATGCCATCGGATATTATTGGTTCTGAAATTATGGATTCCGATAAAGACGGTAAACGTTCTTTTCGATACATTCAAGGTCCTATTTTTACGCAACTTCTCATGGCCGATGAAATCAATCGTGCTTCCCCACGGACACAGTCAGCCCTTTTACAAGCTATGCAAGAATATCATGTCACTGTTGCAGGTACCCGTTATGATTTGCCACAACCTTTTCATGTTCTTGCAACGCAAAACCCTCTCGAACAAGAAGGGACATACCCACTTCCTGAAGCACAACTGGATCGCTTTTTGATGCAAATCGATATTGACTATCCTGACCTCACAACAGAGCGACGGATTATTTTAGAAACAACAAAAGAAAAAAAATCAAATGCAAAACCAATTTTATCCGGCAAAAAATTGCAAAAAATTCAAAATATCGTTCGCAAAATGCCTCTTTCAGAAAATGTGATTGAAGCTATTTTAAAAATTGTCCGCTCATCTCGCCCTCATAAAGACAATAGCCTTGCTAATACTTATGTTTCTTGGGGACCTGGTCCACGGGCATCACAAGCCCTTTCACTTTGTGTTCGCGCCCGTGCTCTTTATTATGGACGCTTAGCCCCTTCACTTGATGATGTTGAAGCATTAGCCTATCCCGTATTACAACACCGCATGGCTCTTAATTTTTCTGCCCGTGCTGAAGATATAACCGTAAAAGATATTATCAATAACCTTGTGAAAGATGCTCTTTGAATGGCACTTGGCAAAAAAGTTTTACAAAAGCCTCCATTGTCGCTGGCAAATGAACTGCATAAGGATACTGGCAAAATGCCATATTTCCTTTTGCAAGCGCGTCATATCGCTAATACACTGATAACCGGATGGCACAGACAACGTAAAAGCGGTAATGGGGAAAACTTTTGGCAATTTCGTCCCTATATGGAAGGAGAATCCATTACCCGCATTGATTGGCGTCGCTCAGCGCGTGATGAAAATACGTATCTGCGCGAAAACGAATGGCAAATGACACAAACCGTTTGGCTTTGTCCTGATCAGAGCGCATCAATGCATTACTGTTCGCGCTTTTCTAAAATCTCTAAAGGTAATCATGCCATTATTCTTACCCTTACCTTGGCATCCCTTCTTGCACGCAGTGGCGAACTTATTGCTATTCCCAACTTAATGTCTCCCACAATGACATCCAATGTCGTAGAACGAATAGCCTTTGCTTTAGAAAATCATTCAGATGAAAATTCATTTCCGGATTTTTCAACGATTACACGCTTTTCACATGTCGTTATAATGAGTGATTTTCTCGACTATCCTGAAAAAATCATCCAACATTTAACCGTTTTAACTACAAAACAGGTGACAGCTCATTTAATTGAAATTTCTGATCCCGCAGAAGAAAGCTTTCCCTACACAAGTCACACAGAATTTTTGGATCCTGAAACGAAAGAGAAACATGTTTCCACTAAAGCAGAAGATCTTCGTAAGAGCTATTGTAAACTATATCACGCAAGGCGACAAGAATTGGTAAATTTTTGCGCACGCCAAGGATGGTCTTATCACGTTAGTACAACGGATCAACCTTTAACAGAGACCATTTTTCATCTTGCAAATACAATGAGCGACTCTCCATTGCAAAAAAGGAGGGCACTTTGAGTTTTGCTGCTCCCTTTCTGTTACTAGGGCTTTTGTTCCTACCGGTCATTTGGTGGCTGTTGCGGATAACTCCTCCATCTCCGCGCAAAGAGCTTTTTCCCCCTTTTCGCTTCTTACCCAAACCAACTCATCAACAAGAAACAGCAAAACATACACCTTGGTGGTTGCTCTTGTTGCGTTTAACCATAGCGGCACTTGTTATCATAGCTCTAGCACGCCCCACTTGGAATCAAAAACCAATCAGCTTTTCTGGATCTCAACCCCTTGCACTCATTATTGATAATGGTTGGGCTTCTGTAAAAGAATGGAAAAAGCGCATCTCTATCACTGAAATGCTTCTTGCACAGGCAGAAAAACAGCAAAAAAATATTTATCTTGTTGCAACGGCTGAAAATGATATCTCCAATATAGAGCCCCAACCAGCCAAGATTATAAAACAGCATTTAATGCATTTGCAACCGCGTCCTTGGCCTGTCAACCGTGTGCATGCCTTCAAAAAACTCAGCGAAATAACCAAAGGAAAACCTCTTGATATTGCTTATTTAAGTGATGGATTACGAACAAATGAAGATGAGCAAGCTTTTGCTCATCTTGAAGAATTAAAACCTAGAAACTTCTTGTGGTATTTGACTGATATTTCCGATTTAACCGGCATAACATCCATAGAAAATAACAATGGAAACATGGGCGCGCGTATTATCCGCTCAACAACACACAGCAACACTCCCGCTATACTCAGCCTCTACGATTCAAATAATCAACTTCTCGGTCAATTTACGAACAATTTCTCTGAAGGAGAAACAACAGCACTTGTTCCTTTTAATGTACCACTTGAACTACGCAATGATATCGCTTGGATAAAAATAAACAATCAAAACCATGCTGCTGCAACCTTCTTGGTAGACAGCCATAACAGGATAAGCCGTGTTGCTCTTCTCTCACCAGATACCAATGAAATGGCACAGCCTTTACTTGCTCCATTTTATTACATTATCAAAGCCTTACAAGGTCATACACAGCTTATAACAGCCGGTGGAAGAGAACTTTCAACGGATATTGATCATTTGCTTAAACAAAATCCATCTGTTTTGATTATGGGTGACATTGTTAACATACCCCCAAAAGCAGAAAAAAAACTTTCTGATTTTGTGAATAAAGGGGGGACACTCATCCGCTTTGCAGGAGAAAAACTCAGTGGCGCAGAACATTACGATAACCTTCTTCCGATACCACTACGCCCAGGTCAACGTTCCCTTGGAAGTATTATGTCTTGGACAAAACCACAAAAGCTTGCCCCTTTTGCAAAAAATAGCTTTTTCTTTGATCTTCCTTTTCCAAAAGATGTCACTGTCTCGCGCCAAATCCTCGCAGAACCAACCCCAGATCTTTTTGAAAAAACGTGGCTTAGCCTTTCAGATGGAACTCCTCTTATTACCGCAGCAAAACGTGGTAAAGGAACCCTCATTCTTATTCATGTTGCTCCTGACCCAACATGGTCTAATCTTCCTCTTTCTGGCTTTTTTGCACAAATGCTGCAAAAATTAATCACATTAGGGTCTAACGAAAACACAAACCTAACACACAGAGAAAAAAGAACAGTGGTACAAAGCCCTTGGCGAACTATAGCCGTTGACGGACAATTACAAGTACCACCCTCTGATGTTGTTCCTTTGATCTTTGACTCTCAAAATCCACCCCATCCTTCCTACCATACTCCCCCAGGACTTTATGGTGTCAAAAACAATTTTTATGCACTCAATCTCTTAACTCATTCGTCGCACTTGATGAAACAATCATCATTGCCAACTTCTCTTAATAAAAGCCCTTTATCTTACGATACAAAAGAAAAAAATCTTATTGGTCCACTTTTAGGATTAGCCATCTTATTATTCGCCTTTGACAATTTTCTCATTTTATGGATGGGCGATATTTTTTCTTTCATGAAACGGCGTAATATGTTTCTCCTCCCCTTTATAAGTCTTATTGCCTTGTTTTCATATGATCCAACTCTTCATGCACAAACGAAAGAAAACCATCATGATAGTGTACAAGCTGCCGGCGCAACACATCTTGCCTATGTTATAACCAATAATCATGAAATTGATACAACGAGTAAAAGTGGTCTAGAAGCGTTAAGTCAATTTATCGCAGAGCGCACAATGCTTACCCTCGGCTCTGTTACAGCACTTGATCTCGATAAAGATGAGCTCTCTTTTTATCCTCTTATTTACTGGCCAATTGATATTAAAAGTCCTATACCAACCCCCAAAAGCCTTGAAAAAATAAATAACTTTATGAAACATGGGGGAACAATTTTATTTGACACGCGCGATCAGATAAAGAGCAATCTTAATCTTGAAGGAGATGCCACTCCAGAAACGCAAAGATTACGAGATATCTTAAAAGAGTTAAATATTCCATCCATTGAGCCAGCATCAACAGATCATGTTGTTGCACGTTCTTTTTATATTATGCCAGATTTTCCTGGTCTCTACCGTGGTTCACCTTTATGGATTGAATCCTCCTCAACAAACAAAAAAAATAAAAATTCTCTTGCCAGCGGCGATAATGTAAGTTCTCTTCTCATTACTGCCAATAACTTTGCCGGTGCTTGGGCACTCGATGAAAAAGGGACATGGAAATATCCCCTTGTTCCCAATGATCCCATGCAACGTCTATGGGCATTTCGTGCAGGTTTAAATATTGTCCTTTATGTTCTTACAGGAAACTATAAAGCGGATCAAGTTCATGTTCCAGCACTCTTGGAACGCTTTAAAAGAGAAAGAAGGCAATGATATCATTTTTCACTTTTCAGCCTTTTTTACCACTCATTTGGATTCTGTTCTTAAGTGGAATATCGATTCTTTTTGTCGTTGTTGGTCTTGTTACGCAACGGCAAGGTTCTTTATTTCGTCTGATGGCATTAAGCGCCCTCATCCTTGCTTTGCTCAATCCAATGATCATAAAAGAACAGCGCGAACCACTGAAAAGCACAGTGGGAATTGTTATTGACCGCAGCAAAAGCCAAACATTTGGAACACGTACAAACGACAGTGATGAAGCGCGCGCGCAATTAACTCAAGCATTGGCGCATTATCCACAATTTGAACCACGCTTTATTGAAGCTGGAAAACTTGCTGATAATCAGTATGCGCCCTCAACGAATTTGTTTGAGGCTTTAACACAAGCAGTATCTGATGTACCGCTCTCTCGTTATGCAGGAACCATTTTTATCACCGATGGACAAGTGCATGACATTCCTGACCTATCAGACCTTCATCATGAAGCCCCTCTCAATGCCCTGATTACAGGGCACTCAGATGAATTTGATCGCCAAATTAAGTTTATCTCTCCTCCACGATTTGCCCTTGTCAACAAACCACAAACGCTCTCCATTTTGGTAGAAGATAAAGGCCCCACCAAAAAAACAATACCACAGAAAGCAAATATTACATTAAGCGTCAATGGACAAGACATTGGCCATTATTCTGTGACTCCTGGCGTGATTTTTCAAACTGAAATTACCCTTCCTCATGCTGAAAAAAATATTATCCAAGTTATAACCGATCCACACAAAGGTGAACTAAGCTTTGAAAACAACCGCGCCATAACAATTATTGAAGGAATCAGAGAAAATTTACGCGTTCTTCTTATTTCAGGTGCTCCTTATAATGGAGAACGGACATGGCGAGACCTTTTGAAAGGTGACTCCAATATTGATCTTGTTCACTTTACTATTTTGCGTCCTCCCACCAAAGCAGATAATACGCCCTCAAGCCAATTATCCTTAGTGGTCTTTCCCACAAGAAAACTCTTTGTTGAAGAAATTAATAACTTTGATCTCATCATCCTTGATGGCTACCAGCACTCTACTGTTCTCCCCTTAATCTATTATGATTATATCGCCCAATATGTACAAAAGGGGGGGGCATTGTTGATGGTAACAGGACCTGAATTTGCCCAAAAAAACTCACTTGCGAAAACACCTTTAATAAGCATTTTACCGGCATTACCTAATGGAACTATTATTGAAAAACCTTTTCGCCCCACATTAACCAAAGAAGGTGAGCGCCATCCTGTCACAAGAGGTCTTGCAACACTTAACCTTCCAGCTTCTCAATGGGGGCAATGGTTGAGACAAATTGCTATTCAAAACATAAATAACGGAATCGCCCTCATGAAAGGAGCCGATGAGCAACCACTTTTACTTCTCTCGCATGTTGATAAAGGACGTGTAGGCATGTTGCTTTCTGATGAAAGTTGGCTTTGGGCTCGAGGTTTCGAAGGCGGCGGTCCTTATGCTGCTCTTTATCGACGAATTGCTCATTGGCTCATGAAAGAACCAGAACTTGAAGAAGAAAAATTAAGTGCGACCAGCAGCCATCATCATTTAACAATTCGCCGCCAAACTCTAAAAGACCATCCAGAACCCGCTGAAATAATCTTTCCCTCTGGAAAAAAAGAAAATATTACTCTGACCAAAGAGCAAGAAGGCCTTTTTACTGCAACTGTGACCACTGATGAGACAGGAATTTTTACCATTAAAAATGGCGATTTAACAATACTTTCTTCTGTAGGGATGCTCGATAATCTTGAGTTGTTTGACTTGACTTCAACACAAGAAAAACTAGCCCCCATTATTAAGCACACAGGCGGCTACATCGGACGTTTACACCCTGAGGGAAAAAAAAACATTCATCTTCCTCCATTCAAGCTGATTCAATCAAAAACAAGTCCGTCCTCTTCCCCAGCACATTCAATTGTTCTGAAAGAAGCAACAGAAACCCGTTTAATCAATACCTTTTATTTTTCGATATTTTCTGTTTTTTTTGCATTGCTTGCTTGCCTTTTACTGTTGAGCAGCATGTGGTATTATGAAGGACGTTAAAAGGTTTGAGATTTCGTATAATAGTTTTAAAATTCAGCTTATCTTTTTACGTATTTACTTGTCTTTTATAATTAGATAACGTATTGATTTATAACTAAAAATACAGTATAATTCTCCTTATTTCAAATATCCTCATATTAAAAAAATAAAAAACATTCTCTTGCGTATTATTAGAAGAGATGCTGTATGGATAGAAACCATCGAAGAAAAGAATGAAATACCTCTTATGAATCCTCTTAAAGCAAGGATTTTCATAAAATTGGAGGAAAATAGTATGATGGTTTTTATTTGCACCTTGTATAAGCGTAGAGATGGTAGTGTACAGTAAGCCCTATATACTTCACAGAAGCTTTCTATTATAGCATCGAATACCGGTCGTGAAATTAGCTCAAACGCATTGAGAAATGTTTTTTTTTACAAATATGTGAATGTACAACACAATGATATTCTATTGGGGATATTCCGCTTGAGGCGTTCTTTTTTGCAAGCTAATTTTTATTTTACAATCTTTCTTGCCTTTAAGCACTAACTTATCTTATGTTTATTCTTTAAATCGTTTTTAATACTCTACGAGCTTTTATGTTTTATCTTGCCCATATATCGGATGTACATCTTTCACCTCTCCCGCAACCTTCCCTCTTCGAACTTTCTGGGAAACGTCTTACCGGTTATCTGAATTGGCAAAAAAAACGTAAGAGTCAGATGGCAACAGATGTCCTAGAAACTTTAATAGATGCCTTGAACAAAACAAAACCTGATCACCTTGTGATCTCTGGTGATCTTGTCAATCTTGCTCTCGATAAGGAATTTGAACAAGCGCATCGTTGGCTACTTAACTTAGGACAACCTCAAGATATTTCTTTGACATTTGGAAATCACGATGCCTATGTCCGCGGCGCTTTCCAAAAAGCATGCACTCTCTTTAAACCTTGGATCACAGGTGACATCCCTCAAAAAAATGCCTTTCCTTATATGCGCATTCGCAAAGATGTTGCCATCATAGCAGCTTCTTCAGCCATTGCGACACTGCCTTTTCAAGCTTCTGGTTATTTTGGTAAAATGCAAGCGCAAACTTTACCGCTCTTTTTAAAAGAAGCAGCACAGCGCAACCTTTTTCGTGTCGTCATGATTCACCATCCCCCCTTTCCCAATGCAACATCTTGGCATAAAAAACTACGGGATATAAAACGTTTTCTAAACGTTATCAAATATCACGGTTGTGAACTTATTCTTCACGGACATACTCATTTACCCACATTGAATTACATTGAAGGACCAATTAAAAAAATTCCTATTGTTGGTGTTCCTTCCGCATCACAAGCTTTTGGTGATAAAAAACCACCCGCAGGCTTTAATTTATTTTCCATTGAACGCTTACAAAATCAATGGCATTGCCAATTACAACGTTATAGCATTATCAACCCCAAAAACGAGATTGCATGTACTGAAACAATTAATCTTTAAACACCTTCATAGTTGCCAAAACAACCAAAAACGAAAATATTTTTATTTCACATCCCTTTGGAAATCATAATTCTTATTTCCCTTTTTCTCCTTAAAAGACAAAGTTTCACCTTCTCTGTTAATAGATCAATTTTTCTCAGAGAATTCCATCTGCTGCCCCACTTATGTAACGAGCTTTTTACAAACTTATTGGTTTTCTTCCTTCCCGCCCTAAAGGACGAAAATTCTACCCCATCTGATTTATAAATAATCCGGATTCTTGTCGCATGGGTTCCAGCTGCTAATTGCGCATGTGATTTACTTCACAAAGCTCTACACATAAACCCTGCTTTAAATTTCATCATACACTCCTCCAAAAGCATCTAATGCGTAAAATCCTTATAATATTACAATGATGATATTTTATAGAATAATAGAGAAGCTCATTCAGCTTCTATACCTGAAAATAGATGACTAAAAAAGCCAAATAATAACTAAAGTATATAATTTCAATAACCCAACCTATTTGTGATTTATAAACAAATAATGTTGATTGATTTATCGTAAATAGATTTGAAATAATCCCTTACTATTTCACTCGACATTTATTATCGTATATTGAAAAAAATATAAAAAATAATAGATTATATTTCGATAACAGATATAGGTAATAATGTTTTTTATGTCTCGATAAATTCCTAATTTGCTATCTATTTTTTCCTATAAATAAAAATTATAATATGAATTTTTATTATTATTGAGTTATATTGCGGATGTAATTTTATGTGCTTTAGAATTTTTTTGCGATCTTTTTGTTATTAAATAAAATATTTTACGATAACGCAAAACAGAAAAGTCGATTGTATCAGAGGTCTTTCAAATAAAACAAAACGCCATTAAGTTGCCAATTCATGTGTTGGTTTAAAAAAGCATCTTTTACAGCACCCAAACTCATTTCCCGACGGCACCTATGAATGATGTAATGATAAGTCCATTTAGCATCACCATCTTTACGTTTATGGAAAAGCAAGCTAATATCAAATCTCACACTTTGCCAATCCCCAATGTAGCGACAGCTTTTGGCACTTAAGATGATTCATAAGAGGCATTTTTATTCTTTCTTTAATGTTTTTTATCTCACTGCTCTCCCTCCTTTTGACGTACAAAAGACGCGGTTTTGATTGGTCAACATGGTATAGGTTTAAAATGAGAAAATCTTATGATCCTTGGATCTCTCACTCAACATGACAAAAAGTAAATTATATTTATAAATCAACGTATTGTTCGAATAAAATAGTAGCTCTTTTGAGTGAAGAATATTTTCCAGCGCATATCTGAAAAATAAAAGCCTCATTCGAAAATGAGACTTTTGAATTGTTTAATTCTGCAAAAAATTAAAATTTATAAGCTACACCCACACGGAAATCATTTGTTTTGTAGCCCATTTCAAATTTATCCTGTATGAACTTCTTTTTGCCAAAATCTGAATAACGATATTCTGCACGCACAATAACATTATCAGTCATTGCAAAATCAATACCACCTCCAAGGGTGTAACCAATCATGGTCTTTTTTTCATCATGCAACCAATCAGAAAAATCAACTTCTCCATTTTTGCTATCAGTAACTAACCCAAAAATATTCTGAAGCTGCGTATAAGCAACCCCTCCGGAAATATAAGGCATCATACGCTCAATCGCAAAACCAACTCTCACCCGTGTAGCACCAGCCCATTTTTGTTTTAAGGTATGACGTACAGCTTTAATACGCCTTGTTGAATCATTCTCATGCAAATCTCTTGTTAGACTTTTTTCTTCTGTAGGTTGTGGTTTTTCTTCAGTTGGACTTTTTTCCGGTAGATCGACATCTTTAGAATCCTTTTTACCAGACCACATAATATCCGTATCAATACCTATAATAAAACTATTATCGATATCAATATTGGAACCTGCATAAACTCCCCCTATAAAACCAGAAAGTTTAGGTAAATTCTCCTTTCCAATTGGATTCCATATCCTTGTCTCATCTTTTAAATAACTTGCAGTTGTTTTACCTGAAAAGTTACCAATCTGTCCTCCAAGATAAAATCCTGTCCAAGAAAAAGCAGGCGCTGCAATAACAGGAACAGGCTGTTCAGGAATAGCGATATCCGACGCCTGTACTACAGAAATTGAAATTAAAGAAAATATAGATGTTGAGGCTAAATACTTTGTAATCATAATTGCTCCCCTAAAAGCTAATGTGATACATAAATAATAATAAATCGTTTCACACTTTTTTCAAAAAATCTATAGCAAAAATGACACAGTTGAAAAATTAAAATATTATTTATAATTTCCTAAAACTATTAATCTATAGTAGCTTTTATAGCTTCATATTGATCATTATTATCCAGAATTATATAAATAATTATAATATCAATTTTTTGAAAAGAATGAGATAAGGCTCATAAAGCATATCATTCACTAAACTAGTCACTCATCGCTTTTTGTATAAAGAATAATACCTAGAATAGCACATTTAACAGAGAAGTTTTTTCATCACACTTGAAAAATCACTAGAGAACTTCACTCTAACCCTCTCAAGCGTGTAATGAAATAAAAGACAAAAATTAATATATAAAAATGGAATTAATAATTTTTATTATTCTTATAGAATTATTTTAATGTTTCATGATTTTTGTAAAAACTGAACAGACCAATTGCCCAGTTTCTGCAATTAATTTTTCAACACGAAGCAAATCAGGTTCCCCAACACTATTTAACAAAAGGTCACTTAATCCAGGTGGCATGTCATTGGGATCAAGAGAATCATTTAAACAAAGCCGTATAATTTGACTCAAATTTGTATAAAGACGATAGGCATAATGTAAATCAGCAATACATGACTGATTAAGAAAACTGTTTGGTAAGTGATCTAAAATATCCGCTGTCGTCGCTCCAATTTGAAACTCAATGACATGCGTAATAAGAGAAAATTGAGCAATAAACTCCAAATCCATAATGCCACCAGACATCGTTTTTAAATCCCATTGATTTTTTGGCGGCTTTTCTTTTGCAATCAAGGAACGCATTTCACACACTTCTTTTGCAACTTCCTTCTTATCACGAGAAATAGCAATAATTGCACACACTTCATTTTCTAGCTTTTGTAAAAAATCAGGATCTCCTGCAATGCCTCGAGCCCTTGTTAAAGCAAGATATTCCCATATCCATGCTTCTTGGCGATAATACTTTTTAAAAAATGGAAAAGAAACAGCAATAGGTCCTTTATTGCCTAACGGCCGTAACCTTAAATCAACGACATAAAGAACACCTTGGCTTGTAAGAGTGGATAAAGCAGAAACGAGGCGCTGTGCTAAACGCGTATAATATTGAGAAATATAAAGAGGCTTTTCTCCATCAGATATTTCTGCATCATCATCATGTTCATAAAGCAAAACGAGGTCAACATCGGAATCTGCTGTTAATTCACGACTTCCAAGTTTCCCCATACCCAATATGCCAACACGCCCCCCTTTAATACGACCATGAAGACGAGAAAATTCCTCTTGAACGGTAGCAAATGTTTTTGTAATCATAAGATCAGCAAGCGCAGTAAAAGCAAAACCCGCTCTTTCTCCTGTAATTGCACCATTCAAAATTCGAATACCAATCAAAAAACGTTGTTCATCTGCAAAAATCCTTAAATGGTCAAGAATCTCCTCATAAGAAAGAACATTTTCAAGAAAATATTCAAGCCGTTTTTCTAAATACGTTTTTGTTGGTAATTCTGAAAGAATATTTGGGTCTAACATTCCATCAAAAACGTGGGATCTGCGTGTAATAATTTCTGCAAGACGTGGAGCAGCACCCATAATAAGGACAAGCATATCCAAAAGAGAGGGATTAGATTGCAAAAGACTAAAAAGCTGAATTCCTGAAGGTAAGCCCTGTAAAAAACCATCAAAACGCAACATCGCCTCATCAGCTCGTTTTGTCCCACCAAAAGCTTTCAAAAGAGCTGGTGTTAATTCCGTTAATCTCTCGCGTGCTTCGGCTGATTGCGTTGCTTTATAACGACCAAAATGGAGCGTGCGCATAATACGACAAATATCACTTGCTCTTTCGAAGCCTAAACGGCTTAACGTTATTAATGTCTCCGGATCATCTTCTTCACCGGTAAAAACTAAATTACCAATTTCTAAACCAAGTTCTTGCTCATTCTCAAACAGTGCTGCATAATGTTTTTCAACAACCTGAAGTGTTTTTAATAAATCACGGATAAAACTGCTACTGTCTTGATAACCCATTAAATAGGCAACACTTGTGAATTGAGCAGTATCATTTGGAAGAAGATGTGTTTGTTCATCGAAAAGCATTTGAATACGATGTTCCACATTTCGAAGAAAAGCATAACTTTTTATAAGGCTATTTCTCGTTTTCTCACTGATCCAACCAAGCGTGTGAAGTTCTGCTAACATTGCAACTGTCTGACGTCCACGTAATTGAGGAAAACGTCCACCAGCAATGAGTTGCTGTGTCTGAACAAAAAACTCAATCTCACGAATACCACCACGACCTAACTTTATATTATGCCCATAAGCTGCAATTTGACCGTAATTTTTATGCGCATGAATTTGACGTTTGATCGAATGAATATCAGCAATAGCAGCGTAATCTAAATATTTCCGCCACACATAGGGAAACAGCTCTTTGAGAAAGTTAAAACCTGCCCTCTTATCACCAGCAACTGGACGTGCTTTAATCATGGCTGCTCGTTCCCAATTTTGCCCACGCCCTTCGTAATAACGCAATGCAGTCCTTACTGGTAAGGCCAAAGGGGTTGAACCTGGATCTGGACGAAGACGAAAATCAAGACGAAAAACATATCCTTCCGCAGTGCGTTCTTGAATGATACGGATTAATCGGCGTACCATTTTAGAAAATACGTCAACACTTTCAGAAAGATTACCAATATGAGGTGATGTTTCATCAATGAAAACAATAAGATCAATATCAGAAGAATAATTAAGTTCCCCTGCTCCTAACTTTCCCATCCCTAAAATAATTAAACCACAGTCTTTTTCTGGATTCTCACGGCTTAATAAATTGATCTTACCATGATCATGCGCTTCTCTTAATAGAAAACGTAGTGCTACACTTAATGCTGCTTCGCCCAAACGTGTCAACCAAGCACATGAAACTTCGTAAGTAAAAACACCTCCCAAATCAGCTAAAGCAATGAGAACATGCGCTTCTCGTTTTTTGCGCCTTAAAGCAGCCATCAATGAAGTGTCATTTATAGTTTCATCCTTATCAATAGCCGTAATATCATCTATAATTTCGCTCAGCCTTGTTTCTATATCAACATTTAATAAAGCACTAAGATATGATGGATTGGCAATTAAAACCTCACGCAAAAAAGGAGATAAGGTCATAACCGAACTGATAAAATCAATCTGCGTTCCACTCTCTGAAATGATGGAAATAAGCGATTCTAAACCTTCTTTCCTTGCTTGTTCTTCCATGTCTTTTAACCATTGGGAACCACTTTTATCGAGAGGGCATAAAGGGAGAAGCTGTGTTTTTAAAAAAGCTTGTTTCGTCTGCGCTCCCTTGAAAAGCATTTTGCTTTCCTTTCTACTGCTTTATACTTTTAAAATAGTTGTTACGTATGAAAAGAGAAAAGTGAAGAAAAATATCTTTAAGGAAATAACAAAACAGCCCTAAGCCCTGGATTTGCATTTTCAAGTAACAATTCACCCCCGTGAAGCTTCATAACTGCTTTTGCTATACTTAACCCAATCCCAAACCCAGGTTGTGTGCGGCTTTCTTCAAGACGAACAAATCGTTCTGTCACTTTTTCACGTTTATCCTCTGCTATTCCTGGTCCATTATCGCTCACAACAACTAATAAATGTTCATCACGATATTCCATTGATAAGCAAACCTCCGCTTTCCTTTCACCTTTAGAGGCATATTTAATGGCATTATCTATAAGATTAAAAATTGATTGTGCAACAAGCTCACGATTCAACTTAAGCTCTTTATCAAATATATTCCCCAACCGAAGTAAAACACCTGACTCTTCAGCAAAAGGTTCGTAAATCTCAACAGCATCCTCAAGGATCAGTTTCATATTCATCATTTCAAGATGCTCAATTGCACTGCTGGCCTCAATACGTGAAATCATTAAAATTGCATTGAACGTACAAATAAGTTGATCTGATTCTGCAATAACCCTATCAAGGACCTGACGATATTCAAGCTTTGTCTTATTTCCTGAAAGCGCTTCTTCAGCACGATTTCTAAGACGCGTTAACGGCGTTTTCAGGTCATGAGCAATATTATCTGATACTTGACGTAAACCAATATTTAACTCTTCAATGCGGTCTAACATAACATTAAGATTGGTTGACAATCGATCAAACTCATCCCCTACTCCAGAGACAGGTAAACGCCCACTGAAGTCACCATCCATCAAGCGCTGTGATGCAGCCGTTACATGATCAATCCTTTGTAAAGCTCTCCTGCCAACAAAAAACCATATGAGTAAAGCGCCTCCAACCATTGCAGCAAGTGCAATGATCACAGCTTTACGAATAACCACTGCAAAACGTTCTGGCTCATCCAAATCACGTCCTATAAGAATCTTCATAGCATTAGGCAAATCAACAATAACCGCCAAAGCGCGATGTTCACTTGTTTTGCCATGTTCTCCAAAACGGGAATACAAAAAAGAGGTAGAAATAAAACCACTCTGATTCAAAAGACCTAATTCAATACGTGCTACATTTCCTGCTAAAATACGCCCCATAGAATCTGTAACAAGATAAAGAAATGCTCCTGGTTGTCTTGAACGATAATCAATAGTGCGCATTAATAAGGATAATCCCCCATAATTATAAGCATTTTCAATATACTTTAATTCTTCATGTAAAGCCTGTTCAGTTTGCTCTGTTAACAATGAAGCAGAAAATGCCGTCATATAAATAGAAAGTCCTGTTGCCACCAATCCAAACAATAAAATGTAAAGTGCTGAAAGCCTTAGCGCCGTCGTGCGCATTATATTAATCAAACGATTCATGCTTTGTTATCTGGTACTTTTAGCATATATCCAGCTCCACGCACTGTATGGAGAAGGGGAACATCAAAATCTTTTTCAATTTTGGCTCTCAAACGGGAGATATGGACATCAATGACATTCGTTTGTGGATCAAAATGGTAATTCCAAACATTTTCCAAAAGCATAGTGCGTGTAACAACCTGCCCCGCATAACGCATCAAATATTCAAGTAAACGAAACTCTCGTGGTTGCAATAGAATGTTTCTATCACCCCGTTTTACCGTATGTGCTAACCGATCAAGCTCAAGATTACCTACACAGTAAACAGTCTCTGCTTCTTTAGGATTTTTCCGCCGTTGTAAAACTTCAACACGCGCAAGAAGTTCAGAAAAAGCATAAGGCTTTGTCAAATAATCATCTCCCCCTGCACGCAGCCCCGTTACACGATCATTAACTTGCCCTAAAGCAGACAGGATAAGAACCGGTGTTTCATTGCCTTTAGCGCGCAATTCAGCAATAATAGAAAGACCATCACGATGTAAAAGCATTCGGTCAACAACCATAACGTCATAATTTTCCGTGGTTGCTAAAGCATATCCCGTATCCCCATCATAAGCAACATCAACGGAATGCCCTACTTCCAAAAAAGCTTTTTCGAGATAATGCCCCGTCTCATGATCATCTTCAATAACGAGTATCTTCATAAAACGTATCTCCATTATTTTATTATGTTGTAGGACAAATATTTAATAAACATTTGTCCTACAAACTAAAGCCTTACTTTTTGAAAATTGGAAGAGCAACAAAACGATTTTGATCATTTGTCCGCACTTGTAAGAGTATAGCCTTTCG
Source organism: Bartonella sp. CL100XZDX (assembly GCF_042195375.1). Classification (NCBI taxonomy): domain Bacteria; kingdom Pseudomonadati; phylum Pseudomonadota; class Alphaproteobacteria; order Hyphomicrobiales; family Bartonellaceae; genus Bartonella; species Bartonella sp. CL100XZDX. The sequence goes on from NZ_JBHIOH010000035.1 coordinate 37,028, forward strand.
TCCTAACTGCTGAGCATTTTTGATTGTGTTAATAATATCAGAGACTCGTTTAACCGGTTTATTATTTACTGTCACAATGACATCACCAGGGCGTATCCCTTTATCTGCAGCATCTGAATCGGTATCGACATCCGTTACAACAACCCCTACACCATCATCAGAAGGCATAACAATCAGACCATAATCTTCCAATGTTTCATCTAAATCACTCTGTCCATTTGAATATTTTGAAGTCTCTTTCTTACTTTCATCTTCAGACATTGAAGCGAGTTTAACCTTGATGCTCTCCTCCTTACCTGATCTCCAAATCCCTATGGTTACCATTTCTCCTGGTTTAATATTTGCAATACGTTTCGCCAGCTCACGCGCATCAGCAATTTTTTCATTATTCACTGAAATAATTACATCACCCGCTTTAATACCAGCCTTTTCTGCCGGTCCTTTTAACGGATCAGTAACCAAAGCACCTTTGGCTTCTTTCAAACCTATTGAATCGGAAATCTCCTTTGTTACCGGCTGAATCTGAACACCTAACCAACCACGTTGAACTGAACCTTTTTCAATAAGTTGTTGTACAACCTGTTTTACAGTCGCAGCCGGAATAGCAAAAGCAATCCCAACATTTCCTCCAGAAGGAGAAAAAATTGCTGTATTAACCCCAACAACCTTTCCATTAAGATCAAACGTTGGACCACCAGAGTTTCCTCTATTAACAGCAGCATCAATCTGAATAAAATCATCGTACACACCAGTGCCAATATCACGTCCACGTGCAGAAACAATACCTGCTGTCACAGTTCCACCAAGACCAAATGGATTCCCAATGGCAACAACCCAATCCCCAACACGAAGCTTTGAATCATCACCAAAATCAACATAGGAAAATTTTCTTTTATCATTCACTTTTAGTACGGCAAGGTCGGTTTTGGGGTCTTTCCCAATGAGCTTTGCATTCAATTCTGTACCATCATCAAGAACAACAGTATAACTTGTTCCATCAGAAATCACATGATCATTGGTCACAATGTAACCATCAGATGAAATAAAAAAACCCGATCCAAAAGCAACAGGACGGAGTCTCTGCGATTGGTGCGGAAATTTATTTTTAGGTTTATCAAAATCATAAAACTCTTTAAAAAATCTTTTTAAAGGATGCTGATCTGGTAATTGATCAAGTCCTGGACCACTAAAAAAGTTGCTAAAGAACCTATCTTCTTTCTTTTTATTGCTCTTTACTTGTACTGCTACAACGGCTGGTTTCACTTGAGCAACAATATCGGCAAATCCCTGTTGTTGCATTAACGAAGTAAATACAGAACTTGCATGAGCCTTTGTCATCCACAAGCTTGATGTACATCCACTAAAAAACAGTGCACTTTCCAATATCGCAGAAAAACTCACTGCGACAAATGTTTTAAAGAAAGCCTTTTTAACCATTTACTCTATGCTCCTATTCAATCATACCTTTATTCCAATTCCGACCACTTATAAAATACCAGACCTTACCGTTTTCTGTCTAAATTATTAAAGTTTTGTAAGGTTTCAGTATTCCCTAATATAATTACAATAAGATTGTATGCTCATTGCAAATGATCTGATTTCTTTTATGTAACATCTTTTTTAATGCAATGACATTTTTGACTGTTCTTTTTCATTCACATAACGCATGATTATTCCGTTTGAAGTGGAAAAATATGATACTTATGCCAATGATAATAATGATCAAAGGCGAGAACCATAAAAACCAAGTTATTTTATTCAATGGTGGCTTCAAGAGAATAAATTCACCATATCGCTCAACAAGAAAGTCAGTGACTTGCTGATTACTATAGCCCATTTTTAGCCTTTCCCGAATTAAAAGCCGTAAATCACGTGCTAAAGCAGCATCTGAATCATCAATTGATTGATTTTGACAAACCGGACAACGTAAATGCGATGAAATATGGCGTGCTCGCGCTTCAAGAATCTTATCCTTTAAAATCTCATCCGGCTCTACTGCTATTGCTAATTGAAAAGGAAACGTTGCAATTAAAAAAAATACAATCCAAAGAATTTTTTTCATCTCAATGTCTTTTCCAAAAATTTAAAGCAAGCACTACCCTATTGTACATGCCAATGCGAAACCAATACCCCAGAAGAGAAAGACATCCCCCCATAGCCATCATGAATGCCCCTAACCAAATACATATTACATAAGGCTTCCACCATACGTGCACAACAAGACTCCGATTATCGACATGTCCCGGTACAATATATAGCTGCGATAAGCCATGATTTTTCAGACCAACTTCTGTTGTTGATGTATTTTGACTTGAGTAAAATCGCTTTGAGGCTGTTACATGACCCACAATGTTTTTATTTTCATATATTTTAAAATAAAACTCCATTGTCGAATAATTCGAACCAACACCATCATACACTGCATCAAAATGAAGCGTTTTATCCGCTATCGTCACCCTATCCCCTATGTTCAAGATTAAAATACGTTCTTGCCCAAAACTTGCCACACAAACAATACCAAATAGTGTAACGCCTAATCCCATATGTGCTATTGCTGCACCAAAAGTAGACCATGGCAATCCAAGAAATCTCTTAACGCGTACTGAAAAAGCTCTCTTGCCATATCCACTCTTTCCCCATAGATCCGCTAAACTGCCTAAAAAAACAAACGCTGAAAGCCCAATCCCTAAAACTGCAAAAATATCACGCACAGATGCCGCATAGAATATTATAAAACAGACGATACCAACGAATACAAAAACAAACCATAACCGTTCAAAAACTGCAAGAAAATCACCGCGTTTCCATGCCATCATTGTCCCAAACGGAACAAACAACAACAGCAAAACCATTAGCGGTCCACAAGTAATGTTAAAAAAAGCAGACCCTACAGAAATTTTTTGCCCAGTTAATATCTCAATAAAATAAGGATAAAGCGTACCAATCAATACTGTTGCTGTTATTGTTGTAAATAACAAATTATTTAAAACAATAAACCCTTCACGTGAAATTGGTTGAAAAAATCTTTCTGTTTTTAAAATAGGGGTGCGCAAAGCAAAAAGAAAAAAAGCCGCTCCTGTAAAAAAAAAGAAAAGCGCAAGCATTGCCTGCCCCCGTGCTGGATCAACAGCAAAACTATGAACAGAAATTAAAAGCCCAGAACGCACAAGAAAAGTTCCCATCAGAGAAAGGGAAAAAGTAAGCAGCGCTAAAAACAAAGTCCAACTTTTCAATATTTCTCGTTTTTCGAGAACAAGAGCAGAATGTAAAAGAGCCGTTCCTGAAAGCCAAGGCATAAACGAAACATTTTCAACAGGATCCCAAAACCAATAGCCGCCCCATCCTAGCTCATAATAAGCCCAATAGGAGCCAACCATAATACCCAATGTCAAAAAACACCAAGAAAGTAAAAGCCACGGACGAATCCCACGCGCCCAAATTCTATCAACATGTCCCATAATCAATGCCGCAACGGCAAAAGAAAAACAAAGTGAAAAACCAACATAACCTAAATAAAGTAGCGGTGGATGAATTGCTAATGCGATATCTTGTAAAAGAGGATTGAGACCATTTCCCTGCAATGCTGGTGGATTCACGCGTAAAAATGGATTGGATACAAAAAGAATAAATAAAAGAAAAGAAGTTGTAATCCAACTTTGGCAAATTAAAACAAGCGTCTTAAAATCTTCTGGCAAATGTTGGCTAAAAAAAGCCATCAATGCGCTAAAAAAAGCAAGACTTAAAACCCATAACAACATAGAGCCTTCGTGATTTCCCCAAACACCTGTAATTTTATAGAGCATCGGTTTTTCTGAATGAGAATTCTCAACAACGTTCAAAACAGAAAAATCAGATACGACATAAGCATAAATTATCACTAAAAAAGATAAAAGTAGTAATGTAAAAGTGATATATGTTAGAGGAACAGCTGTTTGCATTAACAAACGCTCTCTCCACCAAAAACCTAAAGCAGGTAAAAACGCCCCTAATAAGCTTACTGAAAATGCTGCAGCTAAAAAAATATGACCCAGTTCGACAAGCACAATCGAATTATTTCTCCATAATGTAATGTTTTTTCAAACGATCAGCTGTTTCTTTAGGCATATAAGTTTCATCATGTTTTGCTAAAATACGCATCCCTATAAAAAAGCCCTGTTTATCGAAATGCCCTTCTACAATCACCCCCTGACCTTCACGAAAAAGATCCGGTAAGGCACCATTGAAAACCACTTTTTCATGTTTTTTGTTATCCGTTACAAAAAAAATAACTCCTCTCTCTCCAACATATTGAACGGTTCCCTTTTCAACAAAGCCACCCAAACGCAAAGGGCGCTCCGTTAAAATATCTTCTCTTGTAATTTCAGAGGGCATTCTAAAAAAACTGACCGCATGACGCATTGCATACACTATGAGACTTGCTGCAATTGTCATAACCAAACAACATAATAATATGATCAGTAAGCGCCTTTTTTTTCGCTGCTCTAAAATAACCTTCCATGAGGCAGAACTCTTTAAAGATTGACTGTTCATAGACACTCTGCGAAAAAAGTTTAAATACGTTATAATTAAGTATCAATATTTTATTTTTTAAGAGCTTTGCACATCTTCTACATAGGTGCAAGATTTCTTTTCTCTGTATGCTCACTTGATAAATCACGTAACTGAATCATCATTTTTTTAACACGTGATTGTCCTGAAAAATTTTCAGGCATTGTATCAAGAAAGCTTTGTAAAAATTGCACTGCCTGCGCAGTTTTTCCTGCTTGATGCAATGCATCGGCCAACAACAAACGTGGATAAAAATCTGTTGGGGCTAAATCTGCTGCTTTTTGAAAGGCATTTTGCGCTTCTTGCGTTATCACCCCCCCTTCATAACCAACCAATGCTAAACCGTATCCGACAAGCCTTGGAGCTGTTTCTCCATTCAAACGAAGTGCATCTAAATAAGTATTCACAGCTTCTTGAAAAAGGCTTTCTTCGAGATACCCTACCGCTAACGCATCTGCTAGCTTGCCATCGTGAGGTGCACGGAAAAAAAGCACTTGTAAACGAATAAGCTTTTCTTGCTTACTGAGAGTTTTAGGATCCTTATCCATTAATTCGCTAAAAAAATAACTTTTCACTTCTGGATTGCCTGTCAGCCCATAAATACTCCATGTCATCAGAAGAACAAACAAAATACTCAAAGCCTTAAGAATATTTCTTTTTTTATAATTCATATAAAGCTTGTTAAACTCAATCGTACGCTTATGGCTTCTATAACCATCTACGGTTTCAACTGTCCATTCTTTCTTTATCTCATCGTCAAAACGTAGTGAAAGAAAAAGAATACTTGCCAGAAAAGTCAGAAAAAATGCTGCAAAAATTAATAAGAGCATATCGTTTTTTTCCAATACGAACAGAGAATAACTCGCTTACATTTTATCCTCTTCATAAGAAGAGTGATGTGAATTAATAAAAATTCATTTTTTCATGGAGAATATTATAAATATCTATCATATATATCAATTAAGCAAAGAAACTAAAAACAATGTTTCCCTACTCTTTATGTATTGTCTAAAATACTGCTTTATAAACTTTATAGACATTTCTTGCTTAAGAAGAAAATATGTTATTCTCCCATCTTAGGTAACAAAACTTTTGCATACAATCCACCCAAATCAGAACGTGATAAAAAGAGATTGCCACCATATTCACTGACCATATCTGAAACAATTGCTAACCCTAAGCCTGCCCCTAGTTTACTTTCATTAAACCGCCGCCCTCTTTTTAATGCTTCATCAATTTTGTCTTCTGTTAAACCAGGACCATCATCTTCTACAAAGATACTAAAATATTCTTTTTCTTCAACATTTTCTTCTAAACAACAAGAGATCAAAACCTTTGCTCGAGACCACTGAGTAGCATTTTCAATCAAATTCCCTACAATTTCTTCTAAATCTTCCTTCTCTCCAGAAAAAACAATATCATCAACATCCATAATAAATTGAATTTGTTTTTCAGGATTAAGCTTTTTCATAACCCGCACCAAACGTTCAAGCACACTGCGAACAGACGTATGATAGACAATACTATCGCATTGTGCTGCAATCCGTGCACGCTGAAGATAATGATTGATTTGAGCTTGCATTATTTGCGTTTGCTCTCTCAACAAACAAGCCTTTTCTCCGCGCATCTTATCTGTCTCATTCATAATCACAGATAGAGGCGTCTTCAATGAATGCGCGAGATTACCAACTTGTGTGCGAAATCGCTCAATAATACGCTGATTATTATTAATGAGAGCATTCATCTCTTGTACAAGCGGCATCACTTCGCTTACTAAATCCGTATTCACATAATGAACTCTTCCTTCGCGAATATCATTCAATGCGTGTCGAATAAGCTTCAACGGTTGAAAACTAAAGAAAATAATAGCAATATTAATAAGAACACTCCCGATACCGAAACTCCAAAGAAAAATTTGCAAAGTTCGCGTAAATTCCTTTACCTGGGCATGAGCTTCATCGATATTCCCAACAAGCCGAAAACGTGCAATATGATTTTTATTATCAAGAACAACATCACTCTCAATCACTTGTAACTTTTGACCATTGTTCCCCGTTATCCGATAAGAGCGAAAGAATTTATTGTCAAAAGGTATATCAACATCACTTGGTGTAAATATCTCGCCTGTTCCCAATGAGGGGGATGTCAATCTTCCTTTTAAATTATGGGATATCGCAACAACTTCCCAATACCATCCTGTTGTTGGATCAGAATAACGAATATCATCAATCCCAGCCCCTCCTATCAAAGTACCTTCCGATGACACCGTCACTGTTGCAATAAGACTGTAGAGTTGAGCAGAAAGGATACGCTCTAGGCTTTGTTCAGTTGAACGCTTATAAAATAAAATACTTACTGCAGAAATCGATAAAAGAGAAATAACAACCCATAATGTTGATAAGATCATAACACGTAAACTGAGAGATCGAGTAATTACAAAAAAGAACCTCCTACACCAATTATTCTCTTCAAAAACATTCATTAATCACCTAGCATTCTCACGCGATACCCCATTCCTCGAATAGTTTCAATCAAATCCACTCCAAGCTTTTTCCGTAACCGACCTACAAAGACTTCCACCGTATTCGAGTCCTTATCAAAATCCTGATCATAAAGATGTTCTGTAAGCTCTGTTCTTGAAATGACCCTGTCACAATGATGCATGAGATACGAAAGCAGTCTGAATTCATAAGATGTTAGTTTAATCAATTGACCATCTACAAAAACACGAGACGTCTTTGTATCCAACAAAACATTTCCGCAACATAATGCACTTGTCGCATGTCCCGTAGTGCGACGAATTAATGCTCGCAAGCGCGCCATCACTTCCTCCAAATGAAATGGCTTCACAACATAATCGTCAGCTCCAGCATCAATACCGTGCACCTTATCAGACCAACGGTCTCGCGCCGTTAGCATTAAAACAGGCATGGAGAGCCCTTCTTGACGCCACTTTTCAACAACACTAATACCATCAATCTGCGGTAAACCTATATCAAGTATCACCGCGTCGTAAGACTCTGTGCTCCCTAAAAAATAAGCCTCTTCACCATCGAAAGCACTATCGGAAACATATCCTGCACGTCTTACAGCTTCTGCTAATTGATGGTGAAGATTCCGATCATCTTCAACGATTAAGATACGCATCACAACACCATCTGCCAAAAACTAATCAGCAGGAACAAAAAACTCAACACGACGTAACTTTTCACCATTACGGGCTGGTACAACAACTACAATTGCACACATGTCCTTTCCATCCTGAACAACCGGTTTTGAACGGACGAGAACCCCGCTCTCTTGCGCGGCAGCCTTCTTACCTACTTCAGCACACCCAGAAGCTAGAACAGAATCTGCTCCTAAAAAAGCTGCTATTATTACGAACAAGAATTTTTTTTTCATCATAAATATTTCAATAACCCATCTCTTCTCCTTGATAAAGGATAAAAGAAATAATGGTTTTTTTTAGTCGATTTAAAAATCACAAATGGAAATAATTTATCCTCTATCTTACAGAAGAACATATTAACATTACTCCAAATTTTTAAAAAATCAAAAAAATATTTTTAATAATGAGAATAAAATTTATTCAATAAAATAATAAAATATTAATACACTATCTTACGAAAAATGAATAATTCTAAAATAAACTCTTTCTCTGTTAGCACTATAGCAAAAAAATACTTCTACTCCATATAATTATTGTAGATTTGTTTGGTTGTATTTCTTTGCCATAGGCTCTCTTTAAATGTTTGATTTTTTTAAAAAAAAGAAAGGGCAACATCGTAAGCCATTTCACAGTCCTGCTCTCATTGAATTAGACGCACGATTAGACACAGCACTTTATCACATTCGTTCTGCTAACAGTTTTTTCTGGAAAAAGGCAAAAATCGTCTCACAAAATTTTCATCTTCAAGGATGGAAACGTTTTATCGTTGAAGTTCTCGATGAAATACTGACATTAGGGTTGATGGGATTTACTCTTTTCACTATTTTGGGCATTTCTGTTTTTGAAGTGACCAAAACAGATTGGTTTTCTCCTAAAAACTTTTCCATTCTTTTTCTAGATCGCTATGGAAATTCCATTGGGCACCGTGGTGCACTGCCGGCGATCTCTGTCCCCGTTGAAGAAATGCCTGACACTGTTATTAAAGCGGTTCTCGCTACAGAAGACCGTCGTTTTTTTGATCATTGGGGCATTGATTTTCAAGGACTTACACGGGCAATTTCACAAAATATGCAAGCTAAAGGTGTGGTGCAAGGTGGTTCAACTCTCACACAACAATTGGCTAAAAATTTATTTTTAACAAACGAAAGAACCATAACACGTAAAATCAAAGAAGCTTATCTTGCTCTTTGGCTAGAAGCAAATTTTAGCAAAAAGCAGATTTTACAACTTTACCTTGACCGAGCCTATATGGGAGGAAACAATTTTGGTATTGCCGCAGCAGCAAAATTTTATTTTGGAAAAAACATACGTCATGTCTCTTTAAGTGAATCTGCTATGTTAGCAGGACTCTTTAAAGCTCCAACAAAATATGCTCCTCATAGTCATCTCTTTGCGGCTCAAACACGTGCCAATATCGTCCTTTCTAATCTTGTTAATAGTGGCTTTATGACGAAGAGCCAGATTATCAATGCGCATCGCCACCCTGCTAGGGCACTTCCCCAAATAGAAAATAATCAGGCTGATTATTTTCTTGATTGGGCATTCGAGGAAGTCAAAAAAATGCGCAATCAACTTCCAAGCCATAGTTTAATTATTCAAACGACTCTTGATCCAAATATTCAAAAAGCAGCAGAAGAATCAATTGCATATCATTTACATCAGTATGGTCAACAATATCGCGTAACACAAGCTTCCACTGTTATACTCGATAATAACGGTGCCGTATGCGCAATTGTTGGAGGACAAGATTATAAAAATAGTCAATTTAACAGAGCAACACAAGGCGGACGGCAAACTGGTTCTTCATTCAAACCTTATGTTTACGCAACCGCACTGGAACACGGACTTTCTCCCTCGACAATCGTTTTAGATGCTCCGATCAATTGGGGAGGTTGGACACCAAAAAATAATTCTGGCCGTTATTTGGGGAAAATTGATTTAGCAACAGCTTTAGCTTTTTCTATTAATACAGTCCCTGTGTATCTCACCTATCAATATCTTCACCGCGATACCCAACCTATCATAGATCTCATCAAGAATATGGGGATTAACGCGCATATTTTATCACACAAAACGATGGTTCTGGGCACTTCCAACATGACCCCCATGGATCAAGCAACTGGCTTTAATGTCTTTGCTAATGGTGGGATAGCTGGTAATCGGCACGGGTTCACGCAAATCAGAACAATTGATGGGCATGTGGTATGGGATTTCGAGCATAACGGAAATAAGTTACACCGAGTTCTCAGCAGACAATCAGCTGCTTATATGAACCAAATGATGGTGGGTGTCACAACACGAGGGTCTGGTAAGCGTGCTGCTCTGCCCATGACTCTCGTCGCTGGGAAAACTGGAACATCACAATCCTATCGTGATGCTTGGTTTGTTGGCTTTACTGGCAATTATACTGGAGCGGTATGGATGGGAAATGATAACTTTTCACCGATGAATCGTGCTTTTGGGGGTGGAGTCCCTGCCATGATATGGCAACGCATCATGCTTGCTGCACACCAAAATATTATGCTCAAACAACTCTATGGTGTTAAAGATTCTCTTCTTCCTTATCATCCCCCAATACTTTCCTCCCATGCAGATTCTGAATTTTTTTCCCCAATACCCTCTACGCTTTCTCCTGAAACATTGAATATTGTGCGATTGATTAACAAAGATCTGAAAAAACCATCTGCAATTTCTTTGAAGGTGAAAACAACTGGAGATTCAACATTTTGAATTCAAGATATTCACTGATGTTTTTAAATATCACCATTTTCTTTTTTATCTTCGCTTTTTCCATTTTATGTGGAAAACTGAGTGTCGATTATGTGCTCAATTCCTTTCCTCATTTTGAACGCTTTAGAATTGGAAAATGGAGTGCTTATCCAAAAATGGGAACCGCCAATATGGATCCTTATACCCGCGCCCGCACGACCAAACGAGGCATTGTTTCACTCGGACGCACTGAAGGTCTTCAATTCCAGATTTGGCAAGACAACCAAGGGCGTCCACTCCACCCCCACTGTCATTATTTACTCAAAGGCACCATCCCTGAAACTCGTCTTTTCACCCTTTATACAGCTGACAAATCCCTAAAACCCTATACTTCATCCAAAGAAATACCTTTTGAACTCCACACGAACGCTATTATTTATGAGCATGATGGCTCATTGCGCATCAATATTTCACCTACACCGCAAGCCGGCAATTGGCTTGCAACAGTTAGTCAAAAAGAATTCGGGCTTATTCTTACTTTATACGATACCTCAATCATCTCTGCAACGGCATTACAAAAGCTTACAATGCCATCAATAGAACAAATTCCATCAGGACAAATAAATTGTGACTAGATTTATTCATACCGCACTTCTTGCAATCATTGGCGCTATTATCGTTCATATTTGCGTTCTCTTTCTGATCCCCTATTGGACACAAAATAATATATGGACAGCACTTAAAAAATCCGGAGCCCCTTATCAATTTGTTGCTTTTACTCCCGATAATCCTATTCAACAATCTGCTGATCCCCTCTTTCTTCTTAAAGTCTGCAGATTTAATCTTGAAAATGGACCTGTTCATTTAAAAGCTTTGAAAACACGACAATTTTGGTCACTAGCAGCCTACACACACAAAGGAATTATTTTCTATAGCCTTAATGACCGAACAGCCCCTGATAATACACTCGATCTTATTATTGGAAAACCAATACAAATCATAGAACTCAAAAAATCAAAACCTAAAAAAAATGCCAATTCAGTTTTGGTTGCTAAAAATTTGAATGAAGGTTTTGTCATTTTACGTATTTTTGCCCCTTCTTCACTTGCAAAAAAAGAAAGTGAAGCTTTTCTTTCATCTGCGACCTGCCGCATATTTTATGAATAAAAACGGAGTAACCTCTCATTTGTACAATACCTTACTTTCTATACAAAATACATGAAGCCTATCAAAATGGTTATCTTTTTCTCTATTAATTGAATCTTCGAATTCAGATTTATCTGATTATAAATCCCTCAATTTTTTATTGAGATAGAATGAAATCTCTATTGCACATCATCATATCCTATTTGATTACGCATTATCTGACAGAAAAAACTCCCAGCAATCAGAAGAGAAAATCAAGAGTAAAGTTCTAGAAAAATATGCTGCTAACAACCGTAAAACTTGTTATTTGAGTTTATTTCTTTTTATTTACAAACATTCCCATAAAATTCGCATCAATGACATGATAAACTATAGAAGAAATACTGATTACCTTCAATGAAGTGCAAAAATAATCGCTGGAAACTTATAAGACATTATGAATCCTTGACCTCAAAAATAAGTGCTTTATTTTTGTTTTATGAGCATAAGCTTTTTGTAAGATATGCACTCTGAAAAAACTTGGCTTATAGTTTACAATTGAGGGGAAAAACTTCATGAAGAAGAGATATGTTCGGTTCATTTCAAGAGCAGCAGTATGGTCCCCTCGATTTGGTGGATTGTCGTTCTTTGTTTTATTATTTTCAGTCATTTTACAACGTTTTTCCGTCATTAACGTAACCGACTTCATAATTTTGATCGGAATCTCTACCGGCTGTGTGATTATTTCTCTTTTTCTTGCTTTAAAAGCACTTTACAGCTTATGGATCTATGGAGCCCTAGGGGGAATGAAAGCTTTAAAAGGGATCATTTATTCGTTGATAACGGCTACACCATTGATGTTATTTTTTGGACTTTGGTTTACCTTACCGGCTCTTTACGATATTTCTACCGATACACAAAGCCCGCCAGCTTTTTTTCGCACAATACGTCCCAGCGATGCTTTACCGCTCAAAAGTGTTTTGACTGAACAAGCAACATTACAGATGTCACAATGGCCAGAAATGTCGGGGCGCCGTTATGATGGTTCACCTGATCGTATTCGCGAATCTGTTCTTAATGTTTTAGCAGCCTATGATTGGCCTGTTGTGGCTCAACGAGAGTTTAAAGGTGAAGAAAATGCGCTTTATATTGAAACGAGAGCTAAAACTTTTTACCTTGGGTTTATTTCGGATATCGTGATACGCTTAACTGATGAAGGGGATACAACTTTTGTTGATATGCGTTCTGCTTCTCGTTATTTGCCAAGAGATTTGGGGACAAATGCTGCTTTTATTATCGATTTTATGGATGCCCTTGATACGGAAATCGCTTCCCTTCCTCTTTCACAAGAAGATGAATAACGATCAAGAGCGAGAGAGAAGACACTTTATTTCACAAAAATTGCTTATTTTTCAATAAACATGATACATAAGCAAACAATCACTTTTCAAAAGCTATAAACTAAAAATTCTTATACAAAAGATAATATTCTCAAACCTAACCATTCTTGAAATAATGAAAAATATTAAAAAAAATAGGAAATAAAAAACAGAAATATTGATAATAATATTAAAGTCTCTGTCTAACTGTAATCAGTAAATATTTTTTAAAGTTTAATATTAAATAAATTATTATAAAACTCATATCAAAAACATTATTATATAAAGATAATAAATAATCATTTTTCATATAAATAACGTATACAAATAAAAACTGTTATAGAAAGTAATATAACAAATATAATGAACAAAAATGTGCTTAAAAACATTTTTTTCACAATTTCTTTGTTACTATAACATTTAAATTTATACAGTAAAAACATTGCATAGAAAAATATAAAGAAAGCACATGTAGAAGATAATAATTCTGCAATAATACGAATAATATCACTCATAAAAAATCCAAATTAAAAATATATAAAAACAATAAACATTAATATATATTATATCATATAAAACTTAATAACTTAAAATAATATAAAAAACGAATTTATTCTTAATTAATGATTTAATTTTAATATTTTTTTCATTACATACCTTAGATACATAATAAAATTTAAATAAATATAATTAAACAAAAAATGCAAAAAACAATTCATAAAATATATTAAAAATATAGATAACAAATAAAATTTCCAAATAAATCTATAATTATAAATTAATAATGAATAATCATTGTTCATAGAAATAACGTATATAAATAAAAAATATTATAAAGAACAAAAATATTCTTAACAAATTTTTTTCCAAATTTCTTTTTTACTATAACCTTTAGATTTATAATATGAAAACAATGTATAGAAAAATATAAATAAAGCACCTATAGAAAATAATAATTCTATAATAATACTAATAAGCTCATTCATAAAAAAAATCCAAATTAAATATATAATTTTGTAGAATTATGCACCTAAACCTTCCTGTCAAGTTTGTAGACACATAATTATGCCTACAAGCTTGTTCATTTTAGAAATATCTGCTGATTTTTATATTAGCGATAACATTCATAGCCTGTATATCCCAAACCTGTACCAAATCCTACTGCAGAGCCAACTCCTCCTCCTAATGATAGACCTCTTCCGCAGCGCTTATTGGTCCTCCAACTGACACCCCATAACTCCACCAATTACCACTCCCATATTATGTCCCCTATGTCCCATTGAAAATCCTGCTGAGAAATAATCTCCAACAGTACAGCCAAGTCGTGATCCACTGCTTGAAAAATTCATTGAAGTAAAATTAGACCAACCATTAGAAAAACTAGAACCAAATGAACGATACATATAAAACCTCTTTAATTATTGTTAAAAATAACTGTATCACAAAGATACAGTGGAAAATTCATTATGTTCACTTTATAAGAAGTAAAACATAATTTGTAAAAATAATAATAAAAATACTGTATAAATAATAAATACATTATGTTTATATTATATTAATACAAAATATATATTTTGTATTAATATAATACTATTTACAATACTGTTTAAATATGCGACATCAATCGCTCTTTCTCTTAAATAAAATCATAAATTCAAATGAGACATTCACAAGAAAAACTAGTATCCTTTTCTCTTGGTTTACAATAACAACAAAGAAATATATTTATTATGTCATCGAACTCAGTTGCGTTGCTGTTGTTTTGCGTTTGCTGGGCTTGGTGAATCCTTTTATTTTTCAAGCGATTATCGACCGTATTCCCCCTTTTCAGCGTATTGAAAGTCTCTATGCTATCGTTGTCTTGATGGTTGCTATCATGCTGTTTAGCACGGCTCTTAGCACTCTTTCAGGTTACTTAGGTGCCTATTTAGCCAATCGGCTTACGCTAGAATTTGGACGGCGCATTTACACCCATGTGTTAAGTCTTTCCTTGCCTATTTTACGCACTTGGCAAGTGGGAGAATTGTTTTCACGTATTGGAGAAGTTGATACAATTCGCGGGTTTCTAACAGGAACCATCGCCACAACTGTGCTAAATGTTCTGTTCGCAATCATTTATCTTGCGGCACTCTTTTCCATTAGTCCGAAACTGACCTTTATTGTCCTTATCATTTTACCTTTACAAATGGGCTCTTTAGCGTTTGTCGGTCCCTTCTTGCGCCGCCAATTACGCCGTGCTTTCACTCTGCAAGCCGCCCATCAATCGCGCCTCATTGAAAGTTTTATCAATCTTGAAGCCATTAAAGCGCATGTAAAGGAGCCAGCCCATACAATACGCATGCAAGAGACTTTAGCCCGTAGTTTAGATCAAAGCCTTACAACTAGTAAATTGCATCTTCTCAATGGAGCCATGAGTCATATTTTTGGTGATTTTTTCACTATTTTTATTATCTTTTTTGGTGCTCAGGCAGTTCTTCAAAACCAGATTACACTAGGACAACTTATTGCCTTTCATCTCCTCGCTGGAAATGTTTCTGGTCCTATCTTAAGCCTTGCATCCCTACGGGAAGAATGGCAGCATTTGAAAATCTCTCGTCTTCGTTTGGGCGATATTCTTAACTCCCCTTCAGAATGGGAAGAAGAAAAGCCGCCTCTTCAACTCAGCGCTCCTCCTCATCTTGAAGCCAACGATCTCTGTTTTTCTTATGGAGATAAATCCATTATCAATCATCTTGATGTCTGTTTACAACCTGGGCAACCAATTATGTTACTTGGTCCTTCAGGGTGCGGAAAAACAACCTTGGCGAAGCTCCTTTGTGGACTCTCCCCCAACAAGCGGGAAGATATTGATTAACGCACAACCTTTACAGAATTTTGATGTCCGTAGCGTGCGTGACACAATCGCGTATTTTCCCCAAAATCCTTGCCTTTTTTCCGGAACCATTCTTGAGAATATGCTTCTTGCTAAACCAGATGCCACTAAAGATGAAATCGACTCTGCACTATATGTTAGTGCTTGCCATGATTTGATTGCTCAGTTGCCTTTAGGACTCAATACTCAAGTAGGAGAGCAAGGTGGTTTTTTATCAGGTGGTCAGCGCCAACGCTTGGCTTTGGCTTGTTTCTTTCTGATAAACCCAAGCCTTCTTATTTTGGATGAACCTACTTCCGCATTGGATGACGCTGTCAGTGCACAAATTGTTGAGCATTTATATAAACTTTCACAAGATCGTATTGTTCTTGTTATTACCCACAAAAGTGACCTCTTTCCTCAGCATGCAACCGTCTTAAACTTTACTGATTTGGAGGCAAAAAATGGCAGATAAAACTCCCTATTTGCGCCCTTTGTCACCAACGCTTCATATGGTGGTTGCTGTTTGATTGCTTTATTTCTCTTTATTGTGATCGGCAGCTTTATCGCAAAAACAGAGATTGTTGCACGGGGGCAAGGAAGTGTTATTCCCACCACCTATGTTCAGCTGGTCCAAGCGCAAAATACAGGACGCATTGAGAAAATCCTTGTAAAAGAAGGGCAATTTGTTCATCAAGGGGATCTCCTTATTCAATTAGATCCCCGTGAAGCCCTCAATGAGTGCGCACGTGTTCAAGCAGATATCGCGCAACAAACCCTTCAAGCACAAATTGCAACAGCTATTTTAACAGCTTTGCATGAAAGTGATCCTTTGGATAAAGATTTTGTAACCAAAGGGCTTGCCTATCTGCCAGCTCCTCCTTCTGGCAACACGACTGCAAGAATAGAAGGGGAAAAACTCATTAGCGCTACCCTTCAATCTCTCCAAGATAAATTAAGAGCGCTAAAAGCACAGGCGGACCGCGTCGAGCGCAGCGGTGCAACACAACATGCGCAATTAGATAGGTTGGAAGATAATCGTCAATTAAGCCAAGGAAAATTAAAGGCTGCAAAAAGCCTAATGGAAACAAAAGTCATTAGCCAAGCGGTTTATTTAGAGCGTTTACATGATTTTAAAAATGTCGAGCATGAAATTTTAACCAATCAAAGACGTTTGGAAGAAAATGCCGCCGAAATAAACACCCTCCGCCAACAACGGAAAAGTCTCATTTCCGATGAAATCGCCCGCTATCGGCAACTTTCGCGTGAAACAGAACTGAATCTTCAAGGATTAAAAGCAAAGCTTGATAGCACTCAATACCATCTTGACCACTTATCACTTTATGCACCTGTTGATGGACGTATCGATGATTTAAGTATCCATACTTTGGGCGGCTTTGTAGAGGCTGGTAAAACTCTCATGCGCATTGTCCCTGGTGCGGGTGGTCTCATTATTGAAGCATTTTTTGATAATCGAGATATTGGTTTTTTAGAAAAGGGCCAACGTGCTTACATCAAGTTTTCTGCCTTTCCTCCTGAACGTTTCGGTGTTATCCACGGCACAGTCGTTAATGTAGGCGCTACAGCGCGCTATAATAAAGAAATTAATGGTGTCTACGCTGTTTTAATCAAAATTGACCAATATCACATCACTTTGAATAACAAACAACTTAAATTTATCCCTGGCATGACTGTGACAACGGATGTCATTACCTCAAAACGGCGTCTCATTTCTTATTTCTTTGAGCCTATCACCAAAATTTTAGAACAATCTCTAAAGGAAAGATGATGTCTGTAAATGAAAATCCATCACCATCACTCATAGATCCTCTTACAGCGTTAGGAGCTATGGTTGTTTTAATGCTTACATCTCCCTTATACCGCCGCTGGCGAATCTGGGATATCGAACGAAATTTAGGACCAGCTTTACAGACTGGGCAATACAAGCTCTATAAAAATGAACGTGGAGAATTTTGTGCCTTTATCACTTGGGCTTTTTTAGATGAGAAAAATCATCAATCTATGTTTAAAAAAGGAGAATTTTTACCCGATGTCAATTGGCAAAATGGAAAATACGTATGGTTTATTGATTATGTAGCACCCTATGGACATGCTTCTGGTATGGTACGTGACATGCAGCGACATGTGTTTCCACCAGCATTATTGCTACGCTGTTCGACGTAATGAAGATGGTGGGATACGAAAAATTGCACGCTGGTGTTGCTATAGAGCGCAAAATCCAGCTAAATAGTTTTTCTAAAGCAAGTGCGCATAAATCATTTACCCCTCGTCTTATAGAAAAGAATCTTTTAAAAGAGCTCTTTAAGTGATAGCTATAGTAAAAGAACCTTACCATATTTAGAGCTTCCCCGCTACAAATGGGTATTTTTCAGCTTACCAGACTTGCTATGAATAGCAATAGATGGTTAAGAGGGTTAATCCACTCTCAAGCTGAACTTTGATTAACATTTCACTAGAATTGGCTGGGGTACCTGGATTCGAACCAGGGAATGCCGGTACCAAAAACCGGTGCCTTACCGCTTGGCTATACCCCAAAAAAACACGCTTTATAGCGACTCCTGCACCTTATAGCGATTCCTGTGATTGGACGCAATATCTGAAAATCAAAGACTTTACTTTTTTATCATAAAATTTCTGAGTCTTGTATGGCATTGCCATCGATACAAATTCGTAGCAGAAACTGATATACAGTTGTAATTTTAACATAAGAAGGAACCATTTATCCATCAATTATTTTGCTCTTTGTATTGATTTTCTAGGAACAGAAAATGAAAATCTTGCAGTTTACTCATGTGTCTAATAAATTTGCATATGATTTACTTTTCTTGATATATTAAAATCCCATCTTGCTCAATTAAAAAAAACTGTCTCCACATTGGCAACCGGTAAGTGTATGATAGTGCTGCTGTGCTCTTGCATTAAGCATAAAGATGGTAATGTCCACTAATTTTTACATTATATTATTCATGGGTAGCACCATAAAATAAAATCAAGCACATTGAAAAATATTTCCTAAAAAATAACACTTAATATTCTGTTGAAAACATTATGATACACCAATAAACTGGAAGAGTTTTGAAAAAATTAAAAACATTTTATATGGTATTTGAAAAAATAGAGATACAAAAACAAGGAATAATAGCTATTTCCATTTACTTTTTATTCAAAAGATAATGATATTTATTACCCACTCATAGATGTAAAAAATCTTCAGAAGCAATCTTTATGTAGACCAATACCCTTTTTGATTGATGAATATACATTTCCTAAAAGCTTCTTTTACAAAAAGAGAGACATTAAAACTATTTCATACAAACTAGGTATTCAACATTTGCTTTTAAATGCGGTAAATGGCAAATTAGGCTTATGAAATAAGCTTAACAATTAGAATCGAGGAGATTTTTAAATGGCTTTTGAATTGCCCCCATTGCCTTATGATTACGATGCCCTTTCGCCTTATATGTCACGCGAAACGCTTGAATATCATCATGATAAGCATCACCTCGCTTATCTTACCAACACCAATAATTTTGTGAAAGAGTTAGGCTTAGAAAATGAAAGCCTTGAAGATATTGTTAAAAAAAGTTTTGGAAAAAATATTGGTTTGTTTAATAATGCAGCGCAGTATTACAATCATAACCACTTTTGGCTTTGGATGAAAAAAAATGGTGGTGGCCAAAAACTTCCTGAAAAGTTAGCAAAAGCTATTGACGCTGATCTAGGTGGTTACGACAAATTCCGCGCTGATTTTATTGCTGCTGCTAGTGCCCAATTTGGTTCTGGATGGGCGTGGGTTGCTGTTAAAAATGGCAAGCTTGAAATTATGAAAACGCCTAATGGTGAAAATCCCTTAGTGCACAATGCTCGACCTATTTTGGGTGTCGATGTGTGGGAACATTCCTATTACATTGATTATCGCAATACTCGACCGAAGTACCTCGAATCCTTTGTAGACCATTTAATTAATTGGGACTATGTTTTGAAACTTTATGAAGAATGTGAATTTTAAACTGTCTCAATAATTTTTTAGTGTATGAAAGTCCCTATAATCCAATAAATTATCGGAGGCTTTCATACAGAGGTATTATGGATTAGCAAAAGTCTTTTCCTGCTATCTTTAGAATATATGCATAGATATAGGCAACTTCTTCTAGCTTTGAAAAACGTCCAGCTGCACCAGCGTGCCCTGAATCCATATTAATACGTAATAAAATTGCATTATCGTCTGTTTTTAGGTCTCGTAATTTTGCCACCCATTTTGCAGGCTCCCAGTAAGTTACACGAGGATCTGTTAATCCTGCCATCACAAGTATAGGGGGATAGTTTTGAGCTTTGACATTATCGTAAGGGGAATAGGAAGCAATAAGCTTATAATCTTCTTCTGATTCAAGAGGATTCCCCCATTCGGCCCATTCTGGAGGTGTGAGTGGCAATGAAGCATCTAACATTGTCGCTAAGACATCAACAAAAGGCACATTTGCTACGATCCCAGCAAAATCCTGTGGAGCTATATTGGCAATGGCTCCCATCAACATCCCCCCTGCTGAACCACCATGAGCAATCAGCCGGTCGTGAGAAGTGAATTTATTGTTTACAAGGTAACGCCCACAAGCAATAAAATCTGTAAATGTATTGTGCTTAAAGAGATGTTTTCCTTTCTCATACCATTCTACTCCCTTTTCTTTTCCTCCGCGAATATGAGCAATAGCGTAAATAAAACCTCTGTTTACTAGAGAAAGTACATTACTATTGAAACTGGCAGGTATAGAGATCCCATAAGCACCATAACCGTAAAGCAGACAAGGCGCACCACCATCAAGGGGAGTATTTTTGTGATAAAAAAGTGAAATAGGAATCTTCTCACCATCGTCTGCTATTGCTGTAATACGTCGTGTTACATATGCATCTTTATTATGCCCAGAGGGAATTATTTGCGTTTTTAAAAGCATTCGTTTACAATTTTTCATCTCATAATCAAACACTTGATCAGGTGTTGTCATAGACGAATAGGAAAAACGAATAGTTGGACTGTTATATTCTGCAACTCCTTGCAGACCTAAAGAATAAGCCTCTTCAGTAAAAGCAATGGAATTAACTTGTTTAGTGGTACGTTCCATTACTTTTATACGTGGAAGCCCCTCAAAACGTTCGATCCAGACAAGAAAATCTTGATAAGCATCATGGGATAATATTAGGCACCCAAGCTGATGTGGGACAAACTCAGACCAATTTTCTGATTGTGGAGATGTATATGGCGCTACCATAATTTTGAAATCTTTTGCATTATCTAAATTGGTCAGAATATAAAAGACATCACCACCTTCTGTAAGTGAATATTCAATACCTTTTTGTCGTTTCCGTACACATTGGGGAATAGTAAAAGGCGCCTCAGCAGGAATTAACCAGATCTCGGATGTTTCATGATCATGAATCTTAATATAAATAACATCATTAAGCTTAGAACCGCTTACATCTAAGAAAAAACCTGGATTGTCTTCACGAAAAATAAGCTTATCTTGTGATTGATCTGTGTTTAATTGGTGATAATAGAGCTCTGAAGGTCGGTGGTTTTTATCCATCTTAGTATAGAAAAAACCTTCAGATCTAGCATCCCATACAATTTGACCAGATGTATCAGTAATTGTGTCCATACAGTCAGACAATGTCTCAAAGTTACGAATTTTAGCTGTATAGAATTCTGATCCTTTGTCATCATAGGTCCATACCACATGTGTATGGTCAGGAGATTCTTGAACTGAACCAAATTTGAAATATTCTTTGCCTTCTGCCAAGACATCACCATTAAGGTACACGTTTTTTTCTCCGCCATTCCTTGGTGTCCGAAAATAATGTGGTTGTTGGCCTCCGGTAACATAAGAGAATCCGTAAGCAAAAGGACCATGTTTTATAGGAACAGAACTATCATTCTCTTGGATCCTGTTTTTCATTTCGATAAAAAGCAAATCTCGTAGTGGTTTTGTATCAGCCATTTGAGCTGATTGATAAGCATTTTCTTTTTCAAGATAATGTCGAATATTGAGATCAAGACAGTTAGGATTTTTAAAAACATCTTGCCAGTTAGACGCACGTAGCCAATGATAGGGATCATCACGAAAAATACCATGATATATTTCCTTATGAGTGATTCTAGATGCTTTGGGAGGAATTGCAAAAGTGCGAGTCATACACAATCCTATATTAAAATATGTTAACAGCTTCATTTATATGTTAGAATCACAATTATTGATGCAAGTGTACAAATCTATAAGTTCTATTCACTTGCAAAAATAGTGCCATGATAATTTTTAAAACTAATACCTTTCTGTTCATTACATATCACAGCTATTGTTTTCTAGGGATATAATACCACTTTTATAATGAAAGTGACTGGTAAAACAATTAAACTATGAGAAAAAGAATTGATTTTTTTTGAAACAGTATAATCGCATAATTTTATAGAAATGAATAAATATATCAGAAATATTATTATTACTTTATAAAAAATAAAAATATTCTATGTCGTTTTAATGAATAGTTTTATATTATAAACAATGCTATTGTTTCATGTTTATAATATATATTGTTTTTTATTATTAAATTTAATAAATATAAATAATAAAAATAAATTTGAAATTTATTAAAAATAAACTTACTAAATTATAAGTATTCAAAACAAAAAATAATAATTTATATATTATATTTTTATAATTAGTAATTTTATTTTTACGTTCTCAAAAAAATAAATAAATTTCATCCTATATCTTTTTATATTTGTGATGTATTATATATTATGTATGATATGTTATAGGCTAAAATATATTTTAGCATGTAATAATTTCGTTTTTCTTATTGTATATTATGACAAAAAATGGGTATTTATTTGATTTTTTTGTGTTTTGGCAATTTTATAGAATAATTGAATTGACAAAAAAGATTTTTGTACAATATGAAACTCATGTGCATGAGATCTTTATATCATGAGTATATGCACTATATCTCGATTTTGAATTACTCAATTTTAAATTAAAGGAAACAAGAATGGAACATCGTGCAGTCTTAGAGACTGAAAGCAATTTAGTTATTACATTGGTTGCTGATATTGTTGCTGCCTACGTGAGTAATAATTCTATTCGACCGACTGAAGTGCCAAGTTTAATTGCTGATGTCCATGCTGCTTTTCGTAAAGCAGGGAATCTAGAGTTAACAGAAGTCGAAGTTGAAAAACAAAGGCCTGCCGTTAATCCAAAACGTTCAGTATTTCCTGATTATCTCATTTGCCTTGAAGATGGAAAGAAGTTTAAATCTCTAAAGCGTCATCTCATGACACATTATGGAATGTTGCCAGAGGAATATCGTGAAAAATGGCAGTTAGATAGTTCTTATCCTATGGTGGCGCCTAATTATGCAAAAACACGATCGGCTTTGGCCAAAGAAATGGGTCTTGGACGCAAAAGCAAACGGAAAAAAACTAAATAATCTTATTTTGCGAAAAAATGGTTTCGTGTATAAAGTTGATTTTAGTATACATGTGTTGTGTGAAGCTTTTGTATATATAGCAATTTCTACCAAGGGGATTACGTATAGCTTTCGTTACGAATCCGTTTAATCATTGATTTCAAACCATTTGATCGTTGTGGTGTAAGATTTTCATTTAAACCAAGTTTTTCAAAAAGCTCTTGAGCATCAGCATTGCGAATTTCAGAAGCTTTTTTGCCTGAATAAAAAGCAAGAAGTATATAAATGAGTCCACGCACAATATGAGCATCGGAATCACCTTGAAACGTCAATATTGGATCTTCTGAGTTATTACGTGAAGATAAAAGCCACACTTGGCTAACACAACCAGGAACTTTGTGAGCATCATTTCGAGCGCTTTCCGGAAAAGGTGGCAATTCATAGCCAAGCTCGATGACATAACGATAACGATCTTCCCAATTATCCAAAAGCGAAAAGTTCTCTATAATAGTACCGATTTTTTCCGCCATTATTTTAGTCCTGTTTCGTTTGAATAATCATTCTTGAATACACTTATAAAAAATAAATATTTATTCTTCCTAACATAAATAACACGAAGAACGTTAAAAATCCTTATTTCAAGATAACATTTCATGGTTTTGTAAGAACTCTTGTATTTCTATTTTGTAAGAAACATTAGGGGAAGTCTCTGATATTATTTTTGTTCCCTAATATGTTCCCTAAATATTCATAAGCAGCTCTTGCACCGTAATATGCGCGTTCGCCAAGTGAACTTAAAAAAGATTTTCCTACTTTACAGGTTTTTATATTACGGTCACAAAATGCGCCTAAATCATTTAAGGCTTCCTTAAAAGCAATAATCACATCGCTCGTTGTTGTCTCATTATTTTTGGGGCTAGAAGAATGATTACTGCTTGGATCTGCTACAAAAAATGAAATAATGACAAAAATAAAAAATAATAATAATAATAATTTGATTAAAAAACGTATCATGGATAATCAATGTAGCGCAGTGGTAAATACAATAAAAGAAGCATTTTATATACTGTTGCTTTATAAACAATTTATAAAATGTGCTTTTTATAAAATTGAGTATTCATGTATTGGGTCTATATCATTGGCTTTTTTATAAATATGGCACAATTCCGCCGTATAAAATAGGATACATTGTCTATTCAGTAAAAAATTAACATCAAAATTATACACTTACAGGCTGATCATGTTAATGAACATACTATGGTAAAAAATGAGAGATATAATCATGTCGTGTACATACTTATTTTAGATAATAGTTCACCATCTTAGCTTAGTTGAAAAAGCTAAAAAGAGTAAAATTCTGTTATTCTGACTCTAGTGTCGATAAAATATTTATATTATCTATAAAATTTTTACTAGCACATCATAAACATGATCAACATGTCGATCAAAATATTAAACAATAGATGCATCTCTTACAACTCCATCTAAAGATCTCAAGACCAGTTTTTCTATAACATTGTAAATCAATTTAATTGATACGAAGTTATTTACACTAAAATATAATTATATTAAGAGATAATTATATTTTACCAAACCGTTTATGGATAAGTAACCATCTATATGTAAATTATAAAGAATAGATAATGATTGTCATCTGTTTAGTGTTATAGGCAAATATTTTCAATTTTATTTTAAATAATAGGCAAACATATGCCCCAAAATGAAGAATACCGTGGCATTATTGTTTAGATAATTATATGTGATAATGCAGTTTGCAAACACCAAAATGATCTTGAATGCTAATCATTTGGTGCTCTCTTTATACACATTAAAGACTTGTCAAAATGAAATGAATAAAAGTTGCCAAGAACTCTTGTTGATTTATCAACTTATAAATTGATATAATGAAGCTGCTCATTTTAGGAGTTTGAAAGGAAAAATCAATAATGTCAATGCACTTCTCTCTGGCTGGAAGTAAGAACTGATTCATATTCGTTTCCTAATTTATATTTGTTTCTTTGTAAAAAATAAACGCAACTGAAAATAAAAGTAATGGCAACAAAACGAAAGACATACCGAAAAAAAACTGTAAAACACCGTAAATACTATAGTAGTATTGTTATAACACTTCTTCTTAT
Source organism: Bartonella sp. CL100XZDX (assembly GCF_042195375.1). NCBI lineage: Bacteria > Pseudomonadati > Pseudomonadota > Alphaproteobacteria > Hyphomicrobiales > Bartonellaceae > Bartonella > Bartonella sp. CL100XZDX. The sequence continues at coordinate 62,423 of NZ_JBHIOH010000035.1, forward strand.
AATTTTTCATTTTATTTTTTGGAGTGCAAAAACTCTTTATTTCTATACGCGAAAAAATACTTTATTTTTTGTTGGATCTCTTCTTTTTAGCATTAGTTTTTTATTTATTTCATTTAATGCTTTATTTTCGCAAATGACAACGCATCAAAATATTTTAACTCAAATGAAATTTTCCTCTGTTCAAAGTATAGGTAAGAGCTCTACTTTATCGGAAAAAGAAGAAAAATCACAAGAACTCTCCCGTGTAACTTCTGTACATTCTCAAAATCATAACCACACAAATTCATCTTTATCCTCTCAATCAGCAAGCATGCTGGAAAAGCAAAAAGAACTAGCAAAATTAGGCCTTTATGATGGACCCTTAGATGGATTGGAAGGACCTAAAACACGCCGAGCCATCACTTTATGGAAACAGCAAACTGCTCAGAGAATGCAAAAGAATGTTCTATCTAATCCCGCAACAGATGAAATCGCGATATTAATTAAGCAAAGCGAAATAGAAACAAACAATACAAAAAATATGACACACTTAAAAGAAGCTATTTTAGAGCCTTCTGTTGAAGATATTATACAAGTGCAAAAAGCTTTACATATTTTTGGGAATGAAGAGGTTATTGTCACAGGAATAGAAGATCAAAAGACGATAGAAGCTTTAAAACAGTTTCAAAAAATATTTGATCTTCCTGTAACAGGTAAAATTAATCACACAATTTTAATGAAAATGCGTGAAATTGGTTTATTTAATTGAAGCTAATCATCTACATTATAAAAATAATCTCTTAATTTATAATGATAATTCATCTTTCGTTTGTTTAATGCTCCCCTCAAACATTCCTTCATCTCAAGCCCTCTTATATTCAATCAATCAGAATGGTTTTCTTACACATTACATATTGAGCCGTATAATTTGCTGCAAGAAAACCACAACCGATTGCAGAAAAAAGAAATATTGCAAAATAGAAAACGCGCTTGTTCTAGCATTTTTATTGCTTCTGATGATAAAAGGACACAAAATTTTTGTAGTATCACGTAAACCTTTCATATTATCGAACCACGAATTGTCCATATATTATCGTCAATTTGATCTTTATAAATATGATGCAAAGAATTTATGCAAACACCTGTAAGGATAAGTAGACGTAAAGCTAGTTGTGTTATGGTTGTTGTTTTGCAAAGTATCTGAAAAAAACAGCACCTCTCTCCAATCTATTGCTGGAAAATTATGTGTTTTATGACATTGTTTTCCTAAAATAGCGTGTGTGTTTAATATTGCCTATAAATCAACATCTAAATTTAACGCAGCAGTATATTTGAAACAAATGTTAAGACAGTTTAGTACTTTTCTCAGCTGTTATAGCTTTTGTATGCCAAATGGGGGCAAGAATATTGCGCATCTCTGTTTGTATAATCTCTTAAAACAGGGAGACAGCCTAATTTGGGAAGAATATGAAATTTTAAGGTAAAAACCAGTTTTCATCTTTGCCATTTCCTTTTAATTCAGCTTTACGCCTTTCAAAGACATCTAAAGCAATATCTTTAAAATAATGGAGATTACCTATTGCCTCATGCTTTTATTTATCACATGTCTTTTTGAACTCACTCCCCCCCCTCACGCAAAACAAAATGTCCCAAACGAAATACACTTGGATTGCCATTCACGGGCTTTCTTAAAAAAACATCTCTTAAAGCACCCAAGACCATTTCACAACAACGCCCGTGAATAATAGCAGCCCCTACTGCGCGCGCGCTATCATTTTTACACTTGTGAAAAAGCAAGCCAGCACCATTACACACTGTACCTACCTTCAATTTGTGACAGCTCTTGACACTTGAGATGATTCATAAGAGGCATATCCTTGCTTTATTTTTTATCCACAGACGCTCATCCCGCCTATAACATGCAAAAAACATGGTTTTGATTGATTCATTATAAAAGAAGTTGAAATGAGAAGATCTTATGATATTTACAGCTTTTGTTCAATATAAGAAATAAAAAAATATCATTATAAATCAACATATTGTATAACTTTGATATTCCTTCATAAAGGTAAAGATGGTAGCGTATAGTGGAGTTTATAAACTTACGGGGAGTTTACATAATCCCCATTCCACGAATGTCAATGTGAAATGGACATCCACTGAAAGATGTCTATCTCAAACAGCATGATGTGCAAAAAAATACATTTGTTTGGAGCATTCTATTTTGCGTGAGGAGCTCATTCCCCCATAAAAAAGCAAACGCGTAAATTGACTGCACAATAACACGTTTCTCTCTATCAAGAGGTTCTTCAATAGAAAGTGTATTAATAATACATCTTTGTCTATTCTGCTTTATATTTTTTCTTATAAACTTCTAAAAAAAGCACTTTCTCGCGTAACATAACTTATCGTGCATTTTAGAAGCATTTTTATTCCCTTTATTAAAGAAAATAAAAGAATATATAAAAATTTATTTCAGTAATAACGATACAACAAAAAATATTAACCCATTACATCCTTTTTGCTATTGCGGCCTGAGCTGCTGCTAAACGAGCAATTGGTACTCGAAAAGGAGAACACGAAACATAATCTAAGTTATTTTCTTCGCATAAAGTAATAGAAGCAGGATCGCCTCCATGTTCACCGCAAATTCCCAATTTTATTTTTGCACGCTTTGAACGTCCACGCTGTGCAGCAATGGTAATAAGTTCCCCTACTCCATCACGGTCAATAGACACGAAAGGATCTTGCTCTAAAAGACCTTTTTGAAAATAGGTTGCTAAAAAAGGAGCAGCATCATCACGGGAAATCCCAAAAGTAGTTTGTGTCAAATCGTTTGTTCCAAATGAAAAAAATTCAGCAGTTTCAGCAATTTCATCTGCTCGAAGCGCCGCCCTTGGAAGTTCAATCATCGTCCCAACCATATATTGAATAGTGCTTCCCTTTTCTTTCATCACTTCTTCAGCAACCTGATCAATACGCGCTTTTACAAAATCGAGTTCAGATTTAAGCGCAACCAGTGGCACCATAATTTCAAGCATAACAGGAGATCCAGATTTTTGGGCAGCTTCTGCTGCTGCTTCAAAAATCGCCCGCGCTTGCATTTCTGCAATTTCAGGATAAGTAATAGCTAAACGGCATCCTCGTAATCCAAGCATAGGATTAAATTCGTGCAACTGCTGAGCGCGTTCAGCAAGCACTTCAGCAGAAACCCCCATAGCTGTTGCAACATCAAGAATTTCTGCTTTCGTTTTAGGCAAAAATTCATGTAATGGTGGATCTAGCAAGCGGATAGTAACAGGTAAACCACACATAATTTCAAATAATTCACTAAAATCTGAACGCTGCATTGGCAAAAGCTTATCTAGTGCTTTACGACGACCACTTTCATCATGACTTAAAATCATTTCACGCATAGCAACGATACGTTCATCAGAAAAAAACATGTGCTCCGTACGGCAAAGACCTATACCTTCAGCCCCAAAAGATCGCCCCATACGGGCATCAGATGGTGTATCAGCATTAGCGCGAACTCTTATACGTCGCATCCCATCAGCCCATTCCATTAATTTTGCAAAGTCTCCGCAAAGCTGAGGCTGCAACATTGCAACTTTCCCTTTGAAAATTTCTCCACTTCCACCATCAATTGTGATAACATCACCCTTTTTTAAGCTTTCTCCTGAGGCAAACAACGTATTTGTGTTATAATCAATCTGCACACTACCAGCACCAGAAATACATGGTTTTCCCATCCCCCGCGCAACAACAGCAGCGTGACTTGTCATACCGCCACGCGTTGTTAAAATTCCTTCTGCAGCATGCATACCATGAATATCTTCTGGGCTTGTTTCTACACGGACCAAAATAACTTTGCGACCTTCCGCCGACACAGTTTCTGCCTCTTCTGAAGTAAAAACAATTTCACCAGTTGCGGCTCCAGGAGAAGCAGGTAAACCACGTCCTATAACAAAACGTTCTGCTTTAGGATCAAGTGTTGGATGCAAAAGTTGGTCCAGCGACTTTGCATCAATACGCATCACAGCCTCTTCACGGTTTATTAACCCCTCCTCAACCATTTCAATTGCCATCTTGAGAGCCGCACGAGCCGTGCGTTTTCCTGAACGAGTCTGAAGCATCCATAATTTACCTTTTTCAATGGTAAATTCGAGATCTTGCATATCCCGATAATGCTGCTCAAGCTTCTGCGCAATCTGACATAATTTCAAAAAAGCCTCAGGCATAATTTTTTCTAACGACGGTCTATTTGAACCAGCAACAATACGCGCACTTTCTGTAATATTTTGAGGCGTTCGAATGCCCGCCACAACATCTTCCCCTTGCGCATTAACTAAAAATTCACCATAAAGTTCTTTTTTCCCTGTCGATGGATTGCGTGTAAAAGCAACACCTGTTGCCGAATCTTCTCCCATGTTACCAAAAACCATAGCTTGCACATTAACTGCCGTTCCCCAACTTTCAGGAATGCTATGTAAACGGCGATAAGTAACTGCGCGTGCCGTCATCCAACTTGAAAAAACGGCTCCAATTGCCCCCCATAACTGTTGTTCAGGATCTTGTGGAAAAGGGGTTCCTAATTTTTCTTCAACATAGGCTTTATAAGAAATAATAACATTCTTCCAATCATCTGCTGTCATTTCTGTATCAATAGTGTAACCATTGCATGCCTTTGCTTCATCAAGAATCTCTTCAAAATACGAATGGTCTAGCCCCAAAACAACGTTAGAATACATTTGGATAAAACGCCGATAACTATCATAAGCAAAACGTTCATTATTGGCTTGTAAAGCAATGGCTTTTACAGTCTCATCATTCATGCCAAGGTTAAGCACTGTATCCATCATCCCTGGCATAGAAGCCCTAGCTCCTGAACGAACAGACAGCAAAAGTGGCTTTTGCTCACTCCCAAATTCACGTCCTGTTTGTTCACCAACACGTCTTAGTGCTTGCTTAACAGATTCCTGTAGCTCTTCTGGATATGATTTGTCATGGGCGTAATAAAAATTACAAACTTCTGTTGTCAGCGTAAATCCTGGCGGTACGGGCAAACCAAGATTACTCATTTCTGCCAAATTAGCCCCTTTACCTCCGAGAAGGTTACGCTCACTTGCACTTCCTTCTGCCTTTCCATCTCCAAAACTATAAACCCATTTTTTCACTGTACAAATCCTCCCATATCAGCATCAAAACATCATTCAACCGAAGCTCATTTAAAAGCAATGATTTGATTCAAAATTGGCTCAAAAACAATATCGCTTCATAAATGCATAATATTAATCCTTCCAAAGGAGATAATGGCCAAAAGTATCACTATCCATCTTCTGGAAGATTAAGATTCAGTTTTTAAGAAAACTATCAATCACCGAAAAAAATTCTTCTACTTTCATGGCACCTTCATATTTACTACCATTAATAAAGAAAGTAGGTGTTGCTGTGACACCAAGCTCTTTACCGCGTTCAAAAGATGCATTTACTTCATCTAAAATGGACTGATTTTTCAAACAAGCAGTAAAACTTTCATCTGTAAAACCAGCCATTAAGCCAATTTTTTTCAATGGTGTTAGAGCATTTTTTCCGAAAGCCCATTCATTTTGTTTTTGAAATAAAACTTCTATCAAAGGAAAATAGCGATCTTCTGGTGCACACCGTGCCAACATAAAACCTGCTGTTGCCCGAGGATCAAAAGCATATTCTCGGAAAATAAGTTTTACTTTTCCTGTTTTGATATATTTTTTACGAATTTGGGGAAGTATATCATTATAAAAATGCGCACAATGGGTACATGTCAACGAAGCATACTCAACAATGACGACTGGTGCATCCGCCTCTCCCTCAAAGCGATCCTTTACTTTACCCGATTGGAGAAGCTCTGCCATATCAACAGTTGTTGCCACTGGTTTGGGATCACGCGCTAAAGCAACTGTTACACTGTTTTGTACAATCGTTATGAAGAGAAAAATTATCCCGAAAGATAAAAAAGAACGATATTTTACCATAAATAATACTTTTCTGTTGTTATTAACGAATAGGAATCCAATGCTTTCTCATATATTAAAGGAAAATATATAAAATATCTTTCTATTTATTATTTTTTTCCAAGAAAATGCAACAGCCAAGTTTATAAAGTGCTTGGTGCAAGCTTTTATCTTCAATTCCTTCAAGCATTTTTTCCACGCATTTTTTGTCTTGTTCACTCAAAGGCGGTTTTAGAGGCAAGTGATTCATAAAAACCGACATACTCCTTTGCTCAATCTTGATGCGATCAATAGCAATGTAGCCAAAAAATCCGTTAATTCTATGAAGTAATTCCTCTGTTTCATGCATCAATTTTAACGCAGCAAATCCTTCACATGCGACAACAAGTGTTGCTGGCTGAAAAACTTCATCTTGATCTGCACGACGTTTCCAAATAATTTTAAGCGGCATTGTATGTTCACTGATATCATAGCCCGCAATCTGTGGCCAATGTTCTATAAGCGCTACATTAAGCCCTGTCCGTTTGCGTAAAACTGGATCAAGTATTTTGTATACCGTCTCAGAAAGAGAATAAAAGATACGTTTTTTAAGCTGTTTTCTCATTTTTAGATCATTGTTCAACCGCTTACTAAATTAAAATCATTTGTTTCATCTAGAAATTGTTGCCTCCTCAATTTATGAAATATCAACAAAATAAAAAGCCTTTTCTCACCAGAGCCTTGACAATAAAAGAGCAAAAAACATGAATTACAAAATAAATAATTTTTTCTTTTGCATTTTATATCTCCCTATGCTTGAAAGCAATCATGTATGAAATTTCTTCGCACCTCCTTGCTTGGTACGATCAAAATCACAGACATCTTCCATGGCGGATTACCCCTGAAAAGCAAAAACAAGGTATCCGTCCTGATCCTTATCAAGTTTGGCTTTCTGAAATCATGCTTCAACAAACAACCGTTGAAACAGTTAAGCCTTATTTTAAAAAATTTCTAAAACTATGGCCTGATCTTTTCTCTTTAGCAAAAGCCTCACAAGATGATATCATGAAAGCATGGGCTGGTCTTGGTTATTATTCACGCGCACGTAATCTTAAAAAATGTGCGCGACAGCTTGTTGAAAACTACGCGGGACAATTTCCACAATCTGTAAAAGAATTGCGAACTCTAGCCGGTATTGGAGATTATACTGCCGCAGCCATTGCTGCGATTGCTTTTAACCACCCTGTAGCAGTGGTTGATGGTAATGTCGAACGTGTGGTAGCGCGACTTTTTGCTATCACTTTAATATTGCAAAAAGCAAAAGTTGAAATTAAAGAAAAAACACAAAAAATTACTGCTTTAAATCGTCCTGGTGACTTTGCTCAAGCAATGATGGATTTGGGAGCAACAATTTGTACTCCACGCAAACCATCTTGTTATACCTGCCCTCTTCAATGTTTATGCAAAGCAGAAAAGATGCAACAACCGGAGTCTTTTCCAGTTAAAGCCCCTAAAAAAGAACGCCCTTCAAAAACAGGTATTGCTTTTGTGGTCCTTAATAAAAAGAGACAAATTTATTTGGAAAAACGACAGACGCAAAAGCTCCTTGGTGGAATGACCCAAATTCCTAACAATATTGGCATAAACAACGAAAATGGGCTCCAAAACGCACCCTTTACTGCCAATTGGCAATTCAAGGGACAAATTACACATGTTTTTACTCACTTTTCTCTAAAACTCGATGTTTACTATACCGAAGATGTTCATGAAATGAATTGTGAAAATGGTTGGTGGTGTAACATTCAACATCTTACCGAAGAAGCATTACCTACTGTTATGAAAAAAGCCATTTCCGTAGCACTTCCCAATTCTTTCAGATTTAAATAACCTTTCCCTATTCATAAAAATGTTTTCTAACAGAGACTTTTGTATCTCTAGCGATTATTTATTAATCTGCAAAAGAAAAATTTAAAAAATGAAATAACCAATTTTTTCTACAGATAAGAATTAAGGAGGAATAGAAAAGCTTAGAAATCTTAAATTTAAATTTCAGGTTCTATCCTTTTTTCGCTTATGAAGGAGTAAGTCGGCTCCATCGTTATATTTACCAGCCCCCTCAACATCCCTTGGTACGTGAAACGGTTCATAAGAGGTATTTTTAGTTCTTTCGTTAACAATTTTTATTCACACGCCAACCCCGTTTATGACATGCAAGCAAGTAATTTTCATCGATTCAATATGGAACAAGTTTGAAATGAAAAAACTTGACGATATTCCGAGGGCAATTCAATATGAGTTGCGTTAAATTATCTTTATAAATAAATACATTTTACGCACTTTACAGATGTACGTATTCAAAAAAGCACTTAATTTGGAACTTCTGAATGAACCTTTTAATTCTGATATTTCATTTTTATAAGCTTATATTGAAATTTTACTGTCTTGGAACTAAAACTAGAACATAGAGTGAAAATTTCTCATTTTAATTTCTTCTACAAGAAGCATAAAAATACTCGCTTGCCGCTTACAAGCGAGATTAGTGTGTCAATAAAAAACATCTAAGAAAGGCATAAAACGCCCTCACGTCCATCTTAATCAAGATCAGGTACATTGGTGGTCAATAGAATGAAGCGATCAGCTTAGTTCATAAAACACCCGTTTTTAACATTTGTGAACGTATGATCATTCTTAAATGATCTATGGACTTCAACCGTCCATTTTCCTCATAATACCAAAAGGTCCAACCATTACAACTCTGCGAATCTTGAGCCTTTCTTCCCATTGCGTGAATTGAGCCCGCTTCACCACCATGCATAATCGTACCATCAGCTCTTACAATAGCAGATACTTGCTTCTTACGATCATAAAGAACTTCTCCAGGATAGAGTAAACCTGCTTCAAGCAAACTGTTGAATGCTACGCGCGGTTCTGCTTTTTTTCTATCCAAAATCGCTAGTTCTGGTTGCGCTAAAGGTTGAACTGCCGCAATTCTCTCACATGCTGCATCGATGTAATCTTGCTCGCGTTCAATCCCAACAAAATCACGCCCTAAAAGCTTGGCAACAGCACCTGTTGTTCCCGAACCAAAAAACGGATCGAGAATAACATCACCAGGTTTACTAGAAGCCATAATAATACGCGCTAATAACGCTTGCGGTTTTTGTGTTGGATGCAATTTACGCCCTGAATCATCCTTTAAACGTTCAGCTCCAGTGCAGAGAGGGAAAAGCCAATCTGAACGCATTTGTAGATCTTCATTTGCCGCTTTTAAGGCATCATAATTAAATGTGTACTTTTTATCTTTTTGATCTCGCACGGCCCAAATAAGCGTCTCATGAGCATTTTGAAAACGGCGCCCTCGAAAATTAGGCATCGGATTATTCTTGCGCCAAATAATATCATTAAGCATCCAAAAACCTAAATCTTGTAATGCCGTCCCAACCCGAAAAATATTATGGTAAGATCCGATAACCCAAAGTGTTCCGTTGGGTTTTAATACACGACGACAAGCAAGCAACCATGCACGGGTAAAAGCATCATAAGCAGCAAAACTCTCAAACTGATCCCATGCATCATCAACCGCATCAACAAGCGAATGATCTGGACGGTATAAAGCTCCATCCAATTGCAAATTATAGGGTGGATCTGCAAAAATCATATCAACAGAATGTTTGGGAAGTTTTTCTAGAACGGAAACACAATCTCCTTTAAAAATTTTATTGCGCCATGGCATTTGTGAGGGGATACGAAGGAAATCTTTTTGAAGCTGAATAACTGTCATGAAAAACCCAACAAAATTAACTAAATTTGCCCTATAATCAACTAAAATAGTTTATAGGCCCGCATTACCAATCCATATTTACAAAATAGCGTAAACGTATCGTTAAAATTCTACAAAATTGATAATTGTTTTTGTTTTTTTAGTAAAAAAAAACTTTCACATGAATGAAACCTTAATTTTCTTTTTTTCAATGTACTGTTCCCATATCTTTTATTTCGTAAAAGAATTAAGAATCATTTTCAAAACTTATTTTTATGAAATAAGATCCTCTCAATATCGTTTTCATGAAAATTGTCCATCTCGTAACATGTAAAGGAATATCTTATGCCTCAGATAGATCTTATTATTTTTGATTGTGACGGAGTTCTCGTTGACTCTGAATATCTTGCAGCAAAAATTGGATCACAATTGCTCAAACAAACAGGATATGAAATATCACCCGAAGAATTGAGTGAGCGTTTTGCAGGGCTTATCTTTCGCGATATTCTTAAACACGTTGAACAGGAAACAGAAAAACCAATTTCTGCTCATCTCATAGACCAAATGACTAATATTTTTCGTACACAAATAAAAACTAAATTACGGGCTATTGATGATGTAAGAGAAGCTGTAGAAATTATTCAAACACGCTATCCCTACTGTATCTGCTCTAATGCAAAAAGCGTAGATATAAAAGAGATGCTCACCACGGTTGATCTCTATGACCTTTTTGAAGGTAAAATATTTTCAGCACCTGAAGTTGGAACAAAAAGAACGAAACCGGCCCCTGATGTTTTCCTTTTTGCCGCACAACAATTACAGGCAGAGCCCCAAAACACTATCGTTATAGAAGATTCACTTCATGGTGTACACGCAGCCATAGCAGCAGGCATGCGTGTCATCGGCTTTACGGGAGGATCACATAGCTATTTTGGCCATTCTAATGCACTTGCAGAAGCTGGTGCAGAAACAGTTATTGCAAAACATGCTCATTTAGGAGAAGTCTTAGAAGCAATGGCAGTATGGCGAGATCTATTATAAAAAATCTCTTGAATATATCAATTTGTAAACTCTTGTAAGAAGCATTTTTATTCAAATGTCCTTCTCTTCTCGCTGCTCCTTTTATAATAACTTCAATAAATGCGTAATTCACGACACGGGTGAATTGCATCTCAATGTGAAGGAAAAATATAGCGCCTCATTGAAATCATAAGTCTGTTAACCATTGCACGTGCTTTAAAAAAAGCAAAAAACAGGGGTGCCAACTCATGAAAATTAAACCCTGCTTATCTATCTCAACTCCGATATCCCACTCCCAACCTCAGCAGCTCATCCTGATAAATTATTATATTTGTCAAAAAAGGAATATTACGATGCCTTGCTCGATAAGATGTGAGAATTGCTAGCCTCTTTCATCTGATCAAAAAAATCACATACTATGGTAAAATTGTAAGGGATGTGCCTATTGATCATGGAAAAAAATATTAAAATTCGCGGAATCTATGGAACACAAAAGTTTATTGAAAATGACAAAAGCGTCCTTGTTGAGTTACACGGGCTTATATTTATTCAATCCAAATCTCGTAAACTTGTTGAAGGCTTATTTACTTTGCTGCTCAAACAGTATTTTAACAGCATCAATTAGTACAACCTCCCTAAGATTACAAAAAACAAAAAGAATACATTTTTATGAAAAATGTGCCTTTTATAAAAAACATTTCATACTAAGTAATTTACAGACAACATGTTGATTTATAATCAATAATTAATCATTATTCAAATTAAGCAAAAAACCGAATATTGTAAGATTCTCTCATTTAAAATCTGGATATGCTGAATTAAAGAAATAAAAATGCCTTTTAATGAATTATCTCAAAAGGCAAAAATTAGTAGCAACATTAGGAGCGAGCAAAGTGTATGGCACTGCCATCTTTCTTCTTTATAAACGTCAAAAATTCTGATGTCCTAAGAATTTTATATTATGGGACTTTATCATCATATATAGCGTTGCAAAATAGGCTTGAGTACCTTGAGAACGGTTTCTTTAAAAAAGCACTTAAATATGAAACATACAATCATGTTAAACAACGTACAGAGATACCAGTAGTTGCTCAAAATTTTCCAAAAGCACTTAATAGACTTTTTAAATAAGCAATGAAATCAGATCTTTTCAAAAGTAATCCAACTTTAGGAAAAACACCCTTTCTAAAAATAAAAGCGGCTTTTCAGTTTGGAAAGAAGAAAATGTCGAAAAATATTATCCAATGCTGATCTTTCGGCACTCATAAATATGTCTGAATTGACATTCTTCTATACACTTTGCATCATAGTAATACGCCGCTCATATTGGTGAGAAAAAGATAATATCATTTATCTCTATCCAATTCGAGCTCTACTTTCCACTATGAGAGATCTGTATATTTTTTAGTATCTATAACATATTATTATCTATAAGATAAATGTATATAATTAATAGTTAAGTAAGCAGTAGTATTATGCTATCATGATGCAATTAATAATCATTGATTAATAACTTAATAATATCTATAGAACACATATTATTACAATAATGACTATCTATAATAACTCATATAAATAATAATATTTTAGCTTGTCCATTAATATTTTAATTTTTAAGAATATTTTTATAAATACATCATAATTTTTATGTTTTTATTATAATATCTATAATAAATAAATTTATATATATTTAATATGTAAAAAGTTTGATCAACTTTATTATTTATAATTGTATTAAAAAAAATAATATTAATATCATTTTATAAAAATCATACGATAACCACTTGTTGTTTTATATATAACACATAATAAGATATTGCATAAAATTTTTTAAAAAATATTTTTGTAATTATTACTGTTACTTTTTTACAATAATGTTTATAAAAAATTACAGTTATATTTTTATATGTATTTTTATTATTGACTAAAAATACATATTGAAATACATAAATTATATATAGTGTGAGATACATAACCATTATGTATATTTCTTACATATATAACTTAAAAATATTTGAGGTAAAGTTATGATAAAAATATTTAAAAATTATATCTTAAGCATTTTTATAGCGAGCACTTTTTTTATTTCACAAACTGTAAATGTTAATGCAAACTATTTGAAAAATGATACTCCAAAAGAGGAACTTTCTGTTTTCCCAATGGAACAAGTAAAATATGCGACATCCGATGTAGTTTCTACGACTGCTTTCTATGTTCCATCTGCAAATTATCAAACAGAAAATGGAACAACTGGTGAAGGAAAATTAGAAAAGGTCGTTGAGCCTATAACTATAGGAATGGGACTATTGTTTACTGGATATGCAATGAGCTTTATAGGATCGATAATAAGTTGGATAAAGGACATAGTATTGATGTTCAAATAATTCAACCTCATCTAGAACTCTAGAATATTAGCTTCGTTATGTGTCTATAATTTATTGTAAATAATTACATAATGAAGCTCATCTTTCTACAAAATATAAATATTGTAGATTATATCCAAATATCCAAAGTATAAATTTACGCATATATAGTATAAAATATTTGAGGTAAATTATGATTAAATTATTTAAAAATCATATATTAAGTATTTTCATTATGTCTGCCTTTTCTCTTTCTCAGGTTGTAAATGTACATGCAAACTCTTTGCAAAATAGTACTCATCGTGAGAATACTTTTGTTTCTGCAATAAAGCAGAAAAGAAAGGATGCAGTCCATACCGTTTCTCTCTATAGACCCAGTCTAAATCGTGGAGTGAGTAATGAAACTACTATTGAAGGAAAATTTGAAAAGGTCGTTGAACCTCTTACAATCGGGGCTTTTGGTATGGGGATGGCACTTGGATATGCATCAAGTACGATAGGCATGTTTTTAGGATGGATAATAAGTAAAATAATATCGTGTTTTAAATCTCGTTAGAATTGAAATTTCATCAGAATAAAACCTTCTCATATGAAATATAAACTATGGATATATTCTGTGTTGATCGATTGTTGATGACAAAAAACTAATGAATTATCACACTAAGAATGAAAAAAGCTTTAAATGCTTCTGTTTCTCTCAATGTGCACTAATTCTGCCGACGAATCTATTCAATTCAGATTAAAATAAAAGTAAAAGTATTGGTGAAAAATTATGATTAAAGTATTGAAAACTTACGTATTAAATATTTTAATAGCAGTTTCTTTTTTGCTTTCACAAGTTATAAATGTTCATGCCAATCATTTGAACAATGATACTCAATGGGAAACTGTCTCTTTAATAGAACAAGGAAAGAAAAAAGCTATCGATATAGCGGCTCTTTATGTCCCAAGTTTCACTCATAAAGCAAAAAGTGAATCTGCCTTTGAAGGAAAATTTGAGAAAGTGTTTGAACCAATTACGCTAGGAATTTTTTCTACAGTAGGAGCTTTAGGTTTTGGATTCTTGACTGGATTTGTTATGTCCATATTTAGCGGGATAATCGGATGTGCAATAGGAAAAATTAAAGGAAAATAATTCAAAGATACTCAGTATTTTTTCTATTAAAAATGAGAATACTTTACAGCCTGCTTCACATCATTTAGCAGGCTGTTGTATGTTTTCTATGGATAAACTTTAAGTTACCATACTGTATAGCATAAATATAATATCTATTATTATACAAAATGATAAATTATGCTAAAAAAAGATTATGCAAAGTATAGATTTGCGCACGAAATGCCATAAAATTACCTTATAAATCTTCCAGTGTGAATTCTGAGATGTATCATTTTAACATTCGGTTTAGCAGATGTAATTGTTACAAAGTATTAAGAGCATAAAATAACTATGAATGATTGAGTTTTATACAAAAGTTCTTCAGTAACTACCATTCTATCTATTTAATTTTATTATTTTAGAAGGAGCACAAGTGAAGATACATTGTAAAATTTAAGTGAGTGAATAATAGAGAGGAAATTTTCGTCTGCAACAGATTTTCTGTGAACATTTGACGTTTATATCTTAAAAATAAAAATGCTTAAGACTATTTCCTTTCATTATTGAGTTAAAAAGAAGAAAAGAAGCTCTATCCATTTAATAATTTAAATATTATGAAAAACGTGAAATAAATAACTTCACCAATTTGCCAGAAATAAAAAAAAGGATAAGACTTATGGAATATATCAGCACGAGAGGTGAAGCTCCTGCTTTAAGCTTTACAGAAACAATCATGACAGGGTTGGCAAGTGATGGGGGACTTTATTTGCCAGATAAATTTCCTCAGCTATCATTTGATGCGTTACGAGCACTTCGTGGTCAGTCCTATACAACAATTGCTAAAACTATTCTGTGGCCCTTTGTGAATAACGAAATCGAATATACAGCTTTTGAAAATATGATCGCTGAATCTTATGCAACCTTTCACCATCCAGCAATCTGTCCGTTACGACAAACTGGAGCAGATGAATTTATCCTTGAACTCTTTCATGGTCCTACTTTAGCTTTTAAAGATGTAGCAATGCAGTTTCTTTCTCGACTGATGGATTATGTTTTGACTGAAAAAAATAGATGTGCAACGATTATTGCTGCAACATCAGGTGATACAGGTGGAGCTGCGATACAAGCTTTTGCTGGAAAAGAACACTCAGATATTTTTATTTTATTTCCTAAAGGACGTGTATCACCTGTTCAACAACGGCAAATGACAACCAATCAATGTTCAAATGTTCATGCCATTGCCATTGAAGGAAATTTTGATGATTGCCAAGCCCTTGTCAAAGCAATGTTTAATGACCACAATTTTCGTACAAAAAGAGCACTTTCAGGTGTGAATTCTATAAATTGGGCGCGTATCATGGCGCAAATTGTTTACTATTTTTCATCTGCACTTTCTTTAGGAGCTCCTGATAGAGCTGTTTCATTTACTGTTCCTACTGGAAATTTTGGTGATATTTTTGCAGGTTATGTCGCAGCCCGTATGGGATTACCCATTGCTCAACTGGTCATCGCAACGAATGATAACGACATCCTTGTACGTACATTGACCAGTGGTACTTATGAAACACAACCAATAGTCCATACAACATCACCTTCTATGGATATTCAGGTCTCTTCTAATTTTGAACGTTTGCTCTTTGAAAGTGGCAATCGTGATCCAATCTGGATTCGCAATGCAATGGAAAACTTGAAAAAAATGGGGCTCTTTACTCTTGATGAAAAGCAACTCAAAAATATTCGTTCCCTATTTTCCGCCGGGAAAAGCAACATGGCTACAACAGCTCAAACAATTGATAGTGTCTATAAGGAAAGTGGCTATCTTGTTGATCCACATACAGCGGTTGCTCTTCAAGTAGCGCGTGAAAACAAAAAACCGCATATTCCAATGATCGTTCTTGCCACGGCTCATCCAGCTAAATTTCCTGATACGATTAAAAGCGCTTGTGGCCTTCATGCTCCATGGCCATCTCATCTCAATGATGTAATGAAACACGAAGAACATTTTATAAGTCTTGCTAATGATGAAAAAATAGTAAAAGATTATATTTCTTTAAAATCGCGTGCATCTTATTAAAGTTAGCTGCATTAATTTAAATCAAGAATATTCTAATACCTTTACAATGAGGTATTTAGCTTATTAATGGAGTTGTAAATACATGGATGTAGATATATGTCGCCTTAGTAATGGTTTGACTATCGCCACACATACAATGCAACAAATTGATAGTGTTGCCCTCGGGATATGGGTTAAAGTGGGCTCACGCAATGAAACCTCCACACAGCATGGTATTGCTCATCTTCTTGAGCATATGGCTTTTAAAGGAACCGAAAACCGCACTGCTTTTCAAATTGCAACCGATATTGAAGATGTTGGCGGTGAAATAAATGCTACAACCAGTATTGAAACAACAGCTTACTTTGCACGTGTACTTAAAAGCGATATCCCTCTTGCTATAGATATTTTAGCCGATATTTTAATGCATTCAAAATTTGACGACAATGAACTAGAACGAGAAAAACAAGTAATCTTTCAGGAAATTGGTGCTGCCCATGACACTCCTGATGATATTGTTTTTGATCATTTTACAGAAACAGCCTTTCGTCATCAATCCCTTGGGCGCTCTATTTTAGGAACAGCTAAAACTATTCAATCATTTACATCTACTGATCTCCATGATTTCATCAATAAACAATATAGTGCAGATCGTATGATTGTCGTTGCAGCAGGAGCTGTAAAGCACGAAAGTTTCGTGCGAGAAGTTGAAAGTCGTCTTGGTACTTTTCGCTCCCATTCAACCGCACCTCTTACTAATCTTGCAAATTATGTCGGTGGCGACTTTCGTGAATATCGCGATTTAATGGATACACAAGTTGTTTTAGGGTTTGAAGGACGCGCTTATCACGCGCGTGATTTTTATGCGGCCCAAATTCTTTCAATCATTCTTGGTGGTGGTATGTCTTCACGTCTTTTTCAAGAGGTAAGAGAGAAACGTGGATTATGCTATTCTATTTATGCTTTTCATTGGGGATTTTCAGATACTGGACTTTTTGGTGTTCACGCAGCTACCGGACAAGACGGGCTCAAAGAACTTATTCCTGTGATTCTTGATGAACTTTCCAAGGTCAGCAAAAATATTCACGCTAATGAACTACAACGAGCACAAACGCAATATCGTGCGAACCTGACAATGTCACAGGAAAATCCTTCTAGTCAAGCACATCTCATTGCTCGCCAAATACTCCTTTATGGTCGACCAATTCCAATATCGGAAACAATTGAACGCCTCAATCTCATTACTCCTAAAAGATTAACTGATTTAGCACATCGTCTTTTTACAAACTCCACACCAACACTAACTGCTGTCGGACCTGTAGGACCCCTCATAAATTTTGATGATTTAACGTCAACTCTTTCATACAAGCTAAAGTAAAAACTTCTTTTCAAAGCAGCATCACAATAACATCACATATTTTATCATAAAATTTACCACAAAAGCTCTTCTCATTAAATAAGTTTTGGAAATATTGGGCAAAGAGGCGTACAAAACTACCCAATTCATACTTCATGTGATAAAGATTCTAATGAGTGAAGGTATATCCGTGAAATCTGGAAATTTATGGTTTAACTTTGCCCTTTTAAAATATAAAACTTCATTCGCTTCAAGTTCTATTGGAGCAAATGGGTATGTGGTTTATTTGTATATAAAATCACACAACTTAAGAAAAAGTGATAACAATTTATTATGTAAATAAATTATAAAAGATGGACGTTTTTTCTCAAAAATCGAAATGAAAATTAAACATCCTAAAATATTGAGAGTGGGACATTGTGAAGAGTTTGCGTAAAATAATTGACATCATTTTCATTGTAGTCGTTAGTTCTTTTGTCCATCTTACATCAGCACAAGCAATTGAGCCAGTTAAAATTTCTTCTCAAGATGCTGCTCTTAATCTCTCAAAAGCAATTGAAATTCACCATACAAACAACTCTATTTTTCAAACAAGTACAGCGCCAGGACCAGATGGTATTGTATGGCGTATTGAAGTGCAGGCAAAAAATGAAAAATTTTCCGGAAATTGGGCAGTTTTTTCTCTTGCAAATCCAACAGATGAACAAGTTGATCGTCTCATTGTTGCCCCCCATTACCGCATGGCACGTTCTGGATTTTTTTGGCCAGACCTTGGATCAGAAAGGATTCAATCCATAACGCCAAGCGAAGGTTTTTCCCTCGATCGTCAACTTAGTGCAAACTCTGATATCTTTCGTATTACTCTTAACCCTGGTGCTGTTGTTACATTTGTGGCCGAACTTAACTCTGCAAATCTACCGCAAATCTATTTATGGCAACCTGAAGCTTATAAAGATGCAATTAATTCTTATACGCTTTATCATGGTATTCTTCTCGGGATATCAGGTCTCTTAGCGCTTTTGTTAACTGTTCTCTTCGTCGTCCGTGGAACAGGGCTGTTTCCTGCAACAGCTGCTGTTGCTTGGGCAGTGCTTTTTTATATTGGTATTGACTTCAACTTTTTAAATAAATTCTTTGCAGTTACACTCACAACACAACCAATCTGGCGTGCTGGTACAGAAGTAGCTCTTACTGCTACACTCTTCATTTTTCTTTTTACCTATCTCAGCCTTAACCGCTGGCATTATCATTTTAGTTACGGTGCTATCGCTTGGACCATTGCCTTTTGCAGTCTAGGAGCCTTTGCTATTTATGATCCCATCAGAGCAGCTGGAATTGCGCGTTTGTCTTTTGGCCTTACCGCTGTGCTTGGTATAATATTAATCATCTATTTCTCAATCAGAAGCTATGACCGCGCTATTATGCTTATTCCAACATGGTTGCTCATTAGCTTTTGGTGTGTTGGAGCCTATGCTTGCATAGCTGGACATTTAAACAATGATATTATCCAGCCAGCATTAGCGGGGGGATTAGTGCTCATTGTTCTCCTCATAAGCTTTACTGTCCTGCAACAAACTTTTTCTAATGACGCTTTCCATGAAGGAATATTTTCCGACCTTGAACAACAAGTACTCGCAGCAAAGGGAGCTGGAAATATTATTTGGGATTGGAATATTGAGCGTGACCGTATTGTTGTACATCCAAACATGGCAACCCTTTTTGGTACTGAAATTCATAACCTCAATGGACCTATGCGCAACTGGATTTCAGCCTTGCACCATGATGATCGTGAACGCTTTCAAGCTGTATTGGATATCATTCTTAAAAATAAAAAAGGGCGCATTGATCAAATTTTTCGTCTTTCTTCCGGTGGTGGTTATTATCATTGGTTTTCTCTTCGTGCACGTCCGGCTATGCAAAAAGATGGAAAAATCACACGTGTCATTGGAACCATTGTCAATATTACTAACCATAAAAAATCCGAAGAACGCTTATTGCATGATGCAATCCACGACAGCTTAACCGGACTTCCTAACCAACAAATTTTCTTTGATAGACTACAAAATTATACCTCTTTAGCGAAAGCAAATATCAAAATTAGACCGACTGTCTTTATGATTGATTTTGACAATTTTCGCCAAATTAATCGCAAATTAGGCATAGCAGTTGGGGATACTGTACTGCTTATAATCGCACGTCGTTTAAATCGTCTCATTAACTTTCAAGACACCTTATCGCGTCTTTCAGCAGACCGCTTTGCAATTATTTTACTTAGTGAAACCGAACCACAAAAAATTGCAGCATTTGCAGATCATTTGCACAAAACAATTTCAGCACCTATTTCACTTTCAGAAAACAAAATAATCCTTTCAACCTCTATCGGATTGGTTACATGGAGTGAAAGCCGATCGACGGCTAAAGATATTTTTAATGATAGTGAATTAGCGATGATTCGCGCAAAACAAATGGGTGGAAACCATATTGAACCTTTTCGTCCTAATTTTCGCACTTTTGGTCTCGAACATAATACTCTGGAGAAAGATATTCATTATGCCATAAAACGTAATGAGATGAAAATCCTCTACCATCCTATTCTTAATTTATCAGACGGACATATTATTGGTTTTGAAACAATTGTAGAATGGCATCATCCCACTTATGGAAATTTAAATGTCTCTGATTTCATAAAAATCGTAGAAAATGAACAAATTGTTATGGATTTGTCACAATTTATCATCGATAATGCCATTATTGATCTTATAAATGTACAAGAAAAGTTTTCCCAACAATCTTTCTTTATTTCAATTAATTTACCAAGCGCAGAAATGATTCATCCTCGTTTTATCAGTCAATTGCGTGCCGCTTTGCTTCGCCATCCGCTCCACAAAGGGCGTCTGATGATTGAAATATCTGAATTTGTCTTAAGAAATAATCCTGAACAATCAGCGCACTTTCTTGAACAAATTAAAACACTTGGAATGAATCTCGCACTCGATAATTTTGGAACAGGTTATTCGTCTCTGACCTATCTCGTACGTTATCCATTTGATATGGTTAAACTTGATCGTTCACTTATCTCAATCGACTCTCTTAAGAAGAAAATTGTTCTAAAGTCTATCATTAATATGGCAACAGATCTTAATTTGCAAATTATCGCAGAAGGTGTTGAAAATGAAAAAGAAGCAATCTTTCTTCGTCAAGAAGGCTGTAAATATGTTCAAAGTACACTTGTGACGAAACCGATTGCCATAGAAGAATTAATTACACTCGTTCAGAGCCATTTCCCTTATAAAATAAAAACATAATGGATAAAATAACGTGTAAAGTTAAAAAGCTTAGAAAAAACTCTACGCGTGTCCCATTTCAGAAGCAAGATAAGTTGGATCGATACCCATGCGTGTTAAACTTTTATCATATTTGCAGCTTAAATCGCTTTCAAAAAGAAAACTAGGTGATGTAGAACTGATTAGCCAACCATTTGTAGAAATTTCTGCCTCAAGTTGCCCCGCTTTCCATCCAGCATAGCCTAATGCGACCAGTGCATGTTGCGGACCTTGTTCGCAACTGATCGCTTTTAATATATCAATTGTCGCAGTAAAACAGATCTTATCTGCAATAAAAACAGTTTCTTCACAAGCATAATCATCTGAATGAAGGACAAAACCACGCAAAGGATCAACAGGACCACCATAGCGAACTGGAAACTGTTTTATTGGTTCAGAAAGACTTTTTTTTTGGCCACTGTCTATGACTCCCAAATGAAGCAAAAGCTCTGGAAAATCAATATGATGCAATTGATTAAGAATGATGCCCATCGCACCGGCATCAGAATGCGCACAAATATAAATAACAGAATGAATAAAGCGTTTGTCATTCATCCCAGGCATTGCTATGAGTAATTGTCCACCTAAAAAGCCATTACACCGCTTCATTAATCTGTTATTCTCCATAATTTACATGATAAAAGTTTGTTCATTTAGCACACTAGGAAAATAAAACTCCAATGAAAAAAAGTCGTATATTTACAAATTTACAAAATATCGCAACTTTCTTTTATAAAAAGCTTTTAGTTACTTTAAGCTTAACATTCATAGTTTTAGAATTACTTAACATTCCTGTAAATGCCCAAACAGAACAAAAACTCCAGCTTTTCGCAACATCTTGGTATGAATCAGATGGTGGTCGTATCCGATTAGCGATCACTGAACCTTCTCTTTCTGGAATAAGAGAAGGCATTATTGAAATTGAGCTTAAACCAGGATGGAAAACTTACTGGCGTAATCCAGGTAATTCTGGCATGGCACCATTTTTTAATTTCAACCAACAGATTTCTTATGAAATCTTCTATCCTACTCCACAGCTTTTTGAAACAGAAAATGATTGGTCATTAGGTTATAAAGATAAAGTAATATTGCCCTTCAATCTTTCTGGTTCAAGCAAAAATTTAAGTGGTGCTTTCACTCTTGGATTATGTAATAAAATCTGTCTTCCATTTACTATTAACTTTGATTTTTCGCCATCTGCTCTTAAAAATAAACATCTTCCTGCTTCCTTCTTAAAAAAGGCGCAAGATTCTTTGCCCCGCATGATGCAGAATGCACTAAAAATAAGTGCCGAAAAAAATAACAGTACCCTTCTTATAAAAATACAAAATAACAACAAAACTACACCTTCCTCTCTCTTTTTAGATGGAGGAGAAATGCAAATTGGAGCAGCAAGAAAAGTCAGTGATAACGCAGAATATACACTCTTCAGTGCTCCACTCTATTTCGCACCAGAAGAAATAAACCAAAAAATTTTTTATACAGTTTCTTTTAAAGATCACGCCTTAAGTGGAACATTCATATTCCATACGCAGCCAACCCCGCTTGCGACTCCGTGATAAAAGAAAAAGCTCCCAAACAGCAATTATGCTGGAAAACGTCCATTTTCACGATATTGAGTAATTGCTTTGCGAGCAAGGGCATCTGCGCGTTCATTTTCTGGATGTCCCGCATGCCCTTTTACCCAGTGCCATCTGACTGTATGACAAGAACTAGCATCCTCAAGAGCTTGCCATAGCTCCATATTTTTAACAGGACTTTTTGATGCGGTGCGCCAATTATTCTTTTTCCAATCTTCAATCCACTTAGATATACCGTTACGCACATAAACTGAGTCTGTATAAAGATCGACCAAACAGGGCTCTTTAAGCGCCTTTAATGCACAAATTGCCGCCATGAGTTCCATTTGATTGTTTGTCGTATGGACCTTACCGCCATAAAGCTCCCGTTCATGACCATTCCAGCGTAAAATTGCCCCCCATCCTCCAATTCCAGGGTTCCTTGAGCAAGCACCATCTGTATAAATTTCAACGACTTTTTGTTGAGTTGCCATAAAATTTAAAAACCTAATTCACTTAGCGAATTTACATTACTGAAAAAACAAAGCTTGTGCCAATACTCCCATGGATCTTTCTTAATAACAAAGCTATTAGGCGGTGTATTAAACCAATCATATAGACGTGTGAGTAAGAAACGTAGAGATGCACCACGAGCTAATAAAACCATCTTGTCCAATTCTAAAGGGATCAATGGTCTTATTTTTTGATAACTTTCCAATAACTTACGTGCTTTGGTAAGATTATAGGAATGATCAGGCTCAAAGCACCAAGCATTTAAACAGATCGCTAAATCATAAGCAAAAAAGTCATTACAAGCAAAATAGAAATCTATCATCCCAGAAAGACGATGATTCACAAAAAAGACGTTATCATTAAATAGATCTGCATGAATAATGCCTATTGGTAAATTGAACGGCCAATTTTTCTGTAAAAAAGCCAATTCCAACTCAATTTTTTGTCCAAATTCTTTTAACAATGCATCTTCTTTGGTTTGACAACGTTGCCACAAGACCTTCCAATCCATAACAGAAAGGGTATTTTTACGACTAAGTGTAAAATCCTGTCCTGCTAAATGTAATTGTGCGAGCCCCATCCCCACTTCGCCACAATGATCTATATTGGGCTGGCGGATCCACTCTCCTTCCAGAAAAGTAATAATAGCGGCAGGACGTCCTGCTAGTTCACAGATCATCATTCCATCATTTTGAATAACAGGTTGAGGACAAGGAATTCCACGCTGTCCTAAATGCTGCATCAAGCGACAAAAAAAAGGTAAATCATCTTTTGAAATACGCTTTTCATAAAGTGTTAAAATAAATCGCCCTTGTGTTGTCTCTAACATAAAATTAGAATTTTCAATCCCCTCCTCTATACCTTGATAAGACAAAAGTGATCCTATTGCATAACGTGTTAAAAACACTTTTAAATCATTTGGGTGAATATCTGTATAAACGGCCATTATTCTGCTTTCGTTGTAGATATGTTTGTATTCTGATTTTCATTTTTTGCATTATTTGCTTGACCATTGACGAAAGCCATATCTTGAGACGTTAAAATGACGTCACGTAATTCGCGACTCACTAAAAATTTTTCCGTTTCTACCGCTGTTTCAGCTAATTCTATTGTGACATCATAACGCTCACGAAATGCTGAAATAATTTCATCAATAATAATTTCAGGAGCCGAAGCCCCTGCTGAAAGACTGACAATAGAAAGAGATTTTAGGTTTTCAAAATTAATTTCATCAGCGCGCTGAACTAAAATAGCTTGCCGCGCACCAGACTTTTCGGCAACCTCTACTAAACGTCGTGAATTAGAAGAATTTGGTGCTCCAACAATCAAAAACAAATCACTCCCCTTTGCCGCTGCTTTAACCGCATCTTGTCGATTCGTTGTAGCATAGCAAATTGACTCAGCCGCTGGGGCTGCTAATGTAGGAAAACGTTGTTGTAATATATCGAGAATTCCTGCCGTATCTTCAACAGAAAGCGTTGTTTGTGTAACAAATCCTAATTTATCTGGATCATTGGGTTGATAATGCAAAGCATCTTCTATTGTTTCAATAAGCGTCACAGCCCCTTCTTCAAGCTGCCCCATTGTCCCTATCACCTCAGGATGACCAGCATGACCAATCAATATAATATGACGCCCATGACGTTGATGTCGTATCGCTTGTTTATGAACTTTTGAAACCAACGGACATGTTGCATCGAGATAAAACAAATTATAGCATCGCGCTTCTTCTGAAACAGATTTTGGTACACCATGAGCAGAAAAAACAACCGGTTGATTTCGATGTTTTTTTGGAATCTCATCAAGTTCTTCGACAAAAATAGCACCCCGTTGCTGTAATCCCTCAACCACGTAGCGGTTGTGTACAATTTCATGACGAACATATACTGGAGCACCATATTTTTTTAATGCAAGCAAAACAATCTGGATAGCACGATCAACCCCCGCACAAAATCCACGTGGACCACAAAGACGTATCGTTAAAGGGGGAAGTCCAGACATAAATCATCCTTAATCTCTATAGTGTTAGCTATATATTCAAACAACCTATTATTATACATGAATAAGCAATGTAAAAAAACGCGCAATATCATCTTTTGCATAAGAACACACTCTATCGTGTTTTCTTACGACATTTTCTTGCAGCAAAGCTCTTTTAAAATTTGTTCTTTCATTTTACGCAACTAAAGAGCGATAAAATACCAAACAAGAGATTCAATCAAAAGAACTCCAAAGATAGCTGCCAAATAAAGTAATGAAAAGAAAAATAGTTTTTTTGCCATCAAAATAGTTTCATTATGTGTATCAGCTTTCCACAAACGATAGGCAAAACAAACAAAGACAATGCTTAAAATTGTAGAAAAAATACCATAAAAAACTCCACCAAGACCAGTAAAGGAAGGAGCAGCAGCGCACAATGCCGTCAAGATAGTATAAAATAAAATCTGTTTTTTTGTTGAATATTCACCTCGTACATTAGGCATCATAGGAATACCTGCAGCCTCATAATCAAGGGATGAAAATAAAGAAAGAGCCCAAAAATGAGGGGGGGTCCACATAAAAATGATTAAAAATAATAAAAAGCTATCAATACTCACTGTCCCTGTTGTCACAGACCATCCAATCATTGGTGGAAAAGCCCCAGAAGCACCCCCAATAACAATATTTTGCGGTGTAATACGCTTTAACCAAATTGTATAGATAACGACATAAAAGAAAATCGTAAACGCAAGAAAAAATGCTGCAAACCAATTAATGATGCTCCCCATAACCAATACCGAAAGCATAGAAAGAGCCATGCCAAAAATAAATGCTTTTCGGGAACTGATTTTACCCATAGGAATAGGACGCTTTTTGGTCCGTTCCATCACGGCATCGATGTCAGCATCATACCACATATTCAGTGCTCCCGCACCGCCACCACCGATAGCAATACATAAAATCGCTAAAAAACCATACAACGGATTGATAGGAACAGGCGACACAAGCAAACCAACTAGAGCCGTAAAGACCACAAGAGACATAACACGTGGCTTTAATAGTGTGATATAATCACCAATACCGGATTTTGGTGGCGTTGATTTACCATTCACAACCGATAACTCTCCTGAAACTGACATTCCGCTCAAAGCCCTTTTCCATTTCTGTCATTCACAAACCAATATTATCTGACAAATATTATCTAGCGTATGGAAATGACCAATTAAAACCAATCGTATTTTTGAGAAAATATGAAATACCTCTTTCGCACGTATCCCCTACAAATAGATGGAAATATTAACAACGAAAATACATTTTTTTAATCAACATTCTCTCCTACATTGCAAATGTATCATAAAAATATACCACATGAATTAATATATTTGGGTAAATACTGTTTTTGTGTTATAGTTTTTTATGGGGAATTCATTTTTTTATGTGAATCTATGCATGGTTGTGGGTGTTGAGTCGGATAGGATTTTCTGTGGTACTTTATAAATTACTCAAAAAAACTTTTTTCATTGGTACTGTTTTTTACACATTTTATAATAGTTTTATCAGTCATGCATTTGCACAAACACCCTATGCGCAAAATGTCCCTGCTCCACAAACCTATGGTGCATGGACAAAAGTTTGTGCTCTACCACCAGGTACACCTAACATGCAGTGTGAAGTTGTACAAAACGTTCATACACAAGGGCGTCATGATATTACCTTGCGCGTTACTTTTTATAAACTTCCTCAAAAGCAAGGTGCTTTGATGCGTGTTTTTGTTCCGATTCGCGTTGAATTACGTCCTGGCGTTGGTATTAAAATTGACGATAAAAATATGGGCAGAATGGAATATCGTCGTTGTCTTGGTGATAATTGTGTTGCTGAAGCCTTTCTTAAAGAAGACATATTGCAGCTCTTTTTAAAAGGAAAAATGGCAACCTATTTTATCTTTACAACTCCTGAACAAGGGATTGGAGGTTTTGTTGACCTTCATGGTCTTGGAGACGCCTATGCAACCTTACCGACATGAATGAAATCGATACGCTTTAGACGATAAAAATCTCATCGTATATTTTGAAAGTTCCTTAAAGATTAATAAAAATCTTCTAAGCCCCCATAAAAATAGGATAATTCTTATGAAATCGCTGATTGATCATTTTGATATTGCTTCCTCTAAAGTACAATCACTTGTACAGGAAACGCTTCACCATGCTGATGATGGTGAGCTTTACCTTGAGTATACAGAAAGCGAAGCTCTTTTATTTGATAATGGACAGCTTAAAAACGGCTCATTTCATCAAGATATGGGATTTGGGCTACGTGTTGTTGCTGGAGAGGCTACTGGATATGCTCACTCTAGTGAATTATCAGCTGCTGCACTCAAACGTGCCAGTGAAGCAGCTAAAGCTGTTACCTATAATAATCATGCTGGGACTTATAGCATAGCACCTCAACAAACAAACAAAAGACTTTATAAACCGCATAATCCCCTTGATGCTCCATCATTTGAAGAAAAAAGTGCTCTTTTGCAAAAAATTGATGCCTATTTACGTGCTAAAAATGATAAATTGCATCAAGTGACTGCTTCTCTTTCCGGCTCGCTACAACATGTTGAAATTTTACGTGCCGATGGTTATTTGGTTCGTGATATTCGTCCCCTTGTGCGACTTTCCATATCTGTGGTCGCAGCTGAAGGCAATCGACGTGAAAATGGTTTTTATGGATGTGGAGGGCGACAAGCGTTTGACCAATTTATTCATGAAGACAATTGGAAAAAAGCTGCGGATGAAGCCTTACGTATGGCTTTAACAAATTTAGAAGCAGAAGCAGCACCTGCAGGATCTTTTGATGTTGTCTTAGCTAATGGATGGCCTGGCGTTATGCTCCATGAAGCCGTAGGTCATGGTTTAGAAGGTGACTTTAACCGTAAAAAAACATCCGCTTTTGCTGGACTTTTAGGACAACAAGTTGCGGAAAAAGGTGTTACAGTTGTTGATGATGGAACAATTCCACAATGCCGTGGCTCTCTCACTGTCGATGATGAGGGGACCCCTTCAGGATATAACGTTCTCATTGAAGATGGAAAGCTTGTTGGTTTTATGCAAGACAGGCTTAATGCACGGCTTATGGGAGGTAAATCAACTGGAAATGGACGGCGTGAATCTTATGCTTATGCACCAATGCCACGAATGACCAATACAATCATGCTAGGAGGAGATAAAACACCTGAAGAAATCCTTTCTTCACTTAAACATGGTATCTATGCTGTTTCATTTGGTGGAGGACAAGTTGATATTACTTCTGGAAAATTCGTCTTTGAATGTACTGAAGCATACCGAGTAGAAAATGGCAAAATTGGTGCACCAATCAAAGGCGCAACTCTTATTGGAAATGGTCCGGATGCTATGAAACGTATTACAATGATTGGTAATGATAGTAAACTTGATAATGGTATCGGTATCTGTGGAAAAGCTGGCCAAAATGTCCCTGTAGGTGTTGGTCAACCTCATCTTCGAATCAATAATATGACAATCGGTGGAACCGCGCTTATAAAGGAATAAGCTTGCTCATTCCTTCCCAACATTGCCTCCTTCTCGTCTATTACGACCATTTTGTGAGGGAGCAATTCATTGATTTATAAAGATAATTTATCGTTGTTTATATTGAATTAGAACCTTGAATACCGTAAAATTCTCTCATTTTAAATCTGTGTCTGTTGAATCAATCAAAATCATTCGTTTGTACGTTATAGGTGGGGGGAGTCATATGAATAAAAACTGTACAAGAAAGAACCAAAGATTCCTCTTATAGACCGTCTCAAGTACCAAGAGTTGTAACCACATTAGAAAATGGCAAATATAACGACGGCACAGGCTTATTCAGACACATCTTCTTCGTAATACATTAGTCTTTTGTGTGGGGTAAGTTGTCTTTTATATTTCATAATAAAAAAGTTTAAAAGAAAAAAACACTTTCTACATTCAGTGTTCTTAATTCAACGAGAAAAAGGTTATTATTATAGATAAATTTTGGAAAGATTTTATAGTAATACTCAGGTAAACTTTTAAAAAAATCTTCATAGCATTAAAAAAATTTTAGGCTAAAGCTTCCAACCTTTCTTTTTTTTCTTTTTGCTCAAAACAGCAATAATTTCGACATGTGGTGACCATAAAAATTGATCAATCGGTATGATTTTTTCTACTGTATACCCGCCTGCAACAAGGAGAGATAAATCACGAGCAAATGTAGTAGGATTACAGGAAATTGCTACAACACGAGATACTGTTGTCTTCGCTAATTCACGTACTTGTTGCTCTGCACCAGCGCGTGGAGGGTCAAAAACTACACACTCAAAACACTCAAGTTCCTTTACAGAAAGGGGATGTCGGAAAAGATCACGTTTTTCACAAGTGACCGTTTTTAAACCAGTCGCAAAACGTGCTGCTGTATTTAGATTTCTTAATGCATCTTCATTATTTTCTACTGCATGAACATTCATCTTTTTTGCCATACGCAAGGTAAATGTTCCTACCCCTGAAAACAAATCAACAGCATTCTTTGCTTTTTTTAAATGAGTCAAAATAATATTGCCCATTATATTTTCCGCTTCACAAGTTGCTTGCAGAAAACCACCAGAAGGAAATTCAACACGGACATCTCCAAAGTAAATCTCTGGTTTTTCTCGTTCAACCAAAACTTCACCGTCAACAGATAAACGTATAATCCCATATGAAAGAGCAGCACTGATCATTTTCTGACGAAGTGATTCATGGTGTATAATGCAACCGCTTAAAGCAACATCTAAACCATTTTCAACACATGTTATCGTAACATGAAACCGTTTGGCAGAGTTCTTTAAAAAAGCACAGAGCTCTCTGATATTATGCAACTGAGAAATAAGCTCTGGACGGCTTACTGGGCATTCCTCAAGAGCTACAATCTCATGAGAGAGATAGCGGTTAAAACCAACTTTTTGCCCCTGTGGGGTCATGGAAGCTGTTAGAGTAATCCGCCGTCGGCTATAAGGTTTACATTCTATTAAAGGCGCAACAACATTATTAAGTCCATACTTTTTAAGAGCATCAACAACCAATTGTTGTTTCCATACGCGATAAGCATCCATACGCCAATGCTGAAGAGTACACCCTCCACATTCTCCAAAATGCTGACAAAGAGTATCAATGCGTTCTGATGATTTTTCTTTTAATGCTATATATGTTGCATATTTTCCATGAACAGTAATTTCAGCACACTCTCCTGGTAAAGTAAAAGGAACATAAACGAAACCGTAAGACGTCTTAGCAATACCATAACCATTTGCTCCGATATGATCGATTATGACATTGTCACTCACTCTTGTTTTTCTCCGAATAGTAAATATTCCACGTTGCCATCACCACCTGTAATAGGGGAAGAAATTAAACCTTTTGCACTCCACCCTGTTTGTGTATTTAACCAAACAAAAAGCGCCTCAGCAGTTTCTTTAGCACTTGATGGACTTAATATTCCTCCCTTACTAAAGTGTTTACGACCAACCTCAAACTGAGGCTTTACCAGTAAAACAGCTTGGGCACCCTTCTTGGCTAAAGACAAAACAGGAGGCAATGCAAGTTTGAGAGAAATAAAGCTAACATCTGAAACGATAAGATCAATTTCTCGCCCACCTAAATGTTTCTGTTGAAAATCTCTAACATTCAAGCCTTCTAATAACGTTATAGCACTGTTGCCCAATAAACGTTTGTCAAATTGATGATGCCCAACATCAACGGCAATGACATGAGCCGCCCCACGCTCTAAGAGCACTTGTGTAAAACCACCTGTTGAGGCACCAACATCAATGGCTGTCACTTTATCTGTTATAATTGGAAAAGCATCAAGTGCAGCAATCAATTTTAACGCTGCCCGAGAAACATAATTCTGCGCTGGATCACAAACGGTAATCTCTGCATCATCAAAAACGATTTGCCCAGCCTTAAAAACGACTTTGCCGTTAACTTTAACAGTTTGACGTATGACAGCATCACGTGCACGTGAACGTGTTGTAAAAAAGTTTTTTTCAACTAAGAGAATATCGAGCCTTTTTCTGGCAGCCATATCATACTCGAATTTTTTATCCTGTTCGAATCTCGCGGCCTAAAGCAGCAAAAACCGTGTTGACAATACCCATAGCATCAAGCCCAATACGTGAAAGAACTTTTTCTGGTGCACCATGATTCAAATATTCATCAGGAAGTTTTAGTGTACGAACTTTCAAACCATGCTCCAAGAGCCCTTCTTGCGCTAAAAATTGTAATATGTGCGCTCCAAAACCACCGATTGCCCCTTCTTCAATTGTCACCAATACTTCATGCTCACGTGCCAAACGGCACATCAAATCCTTATCTAAAGGTTTCGCAAACCGTGCATCTGCAACCGTTGTAGATAACCCTTCAGCCTCTAACGCATCAGCAGCTTGCAACACTTCTAACATCCGCGTTCCAAAACAAACCAAAGCGATCCTATTTCCTTCACGCAGAATACGGCCTTTTCCAATTTCTAATAACTCACCACGTTGCGGTAAATCTATACCAATACCCTCACCACGTGGATAACGAAAAGAAATTGGTCCCTGATCATAAGCTGCAGCTGTACGAACCATATGCATCAGTTCAAGCTCATCAGAAGGTGCCATAACCACAAACTCAGGAAGAGTGGACAAAAAAACAATATCAAAACTTCCAGCATGTGTTGCACCATCTGCCCCCACAAAACCTGCTCGGTCAATAGCAAAACGTACCGGTAATTTTTGAATTGATACATCATGAATAATTTGATCATAAGCACGCTGTAAAAAAGTAGAATAAATTGCAACAAAAGGCTTATACCCTTCACAAGCAAGTCCTGCCGCAAAAGTTACGGCATGTTGCTCAGCGATACCAACATCAAACATTTTTTCAGGAAATTTTTTCGCAAAAGAATCAAGACCCGTCCCTGTTGGCATCGCTGCTGTTATGCCAACAATCTTATCATCATGGCGAGCTTCTTCTATTAAAGCCTTAGAAAATACCTTGGTATAGGGTAGAATATTACTTGATGCTTTAACCTGTTTTCCTGTCGTAACATCAAAACGATTAACACCATGATATTTATCAGACGAGGCTTCTGCAGGTGGATATCCCTTTCCCTTGTGTGTGACAACATGCACCAAAACAGGACCATTAGGATATTCACGAACATTTTTAAAAACAGGCAATAAATGCCCCAAATTGTGCCCATCTATGGGTCCAACATAATAAAAGCCAAGCTCATCAAATAAAGTTCCCCCGACCAAAAGTCCACGCGCAAATTCCTCTGAACGACGTGCCTTATCCAAAAAAAACTTTGGCAATTTTTCGCTCAACATCTTTACGCGTTCACGCAAATGACGATAAGAAGGACGAGATACTAATCGTGCAAGATGTGCGCTCATAGCTCCTGTAGGTGGTGCGATAGACATATCGTTATCATTAAGAACAACAATCAAGCGTGCATCCAAAGCACCAGCATTGTTCATTGCTTCATACGCCATGCCCGCAGACATTGCACCATCACCAATGACAGCTATGATATTGCGTCTTGTCTCTGCTTTCAAAGCACTTGCCACCGCCATGCCAAGCCCCGCTGAAATAGAAGTAGACGAATGACCCGCTCCAAATGGATCATACACACTTTCTGAACGTTTTGTAAAACCTGATAATCCGCCTTCTTGACGTAATGTGCGAATTTTTTCTCTACGCCCCGTTAAAATTTTGTGTGGATAGGTTTGATGACCAACATCCCAAATAATCCTATCCTCTGGTGTATTAAAAATATAATGTAACGCAACAGTGAGCTCAACAACACCAAGCCCCGCTCCAAGATGACCACCTGTTACAGAAACCGCATCAATTGTTGCGGTACGCAACTCATCAGCCAACTGTACCAAATCAGACTCAGGTAATGCCCGCAAATCTTGCGGAAAACAAACACGGTCAAGCAATGGTGTTAAGAGCTGAGACAAAAAAAACCTTTCTATTATCCTAACTCAAGAAAACGCAACGATTAAAAATATATCTTCTCTACTCTTATTTACAGTTTTGCATCTTTTTTACTGAAAGATGCTCTTTGCATTTGAGATGAGCTATATTTTCTCATTTTTAACTTATTTTATAAAAAAGAAATCAATAAATTTAATTTTCTATAAAAAAGGTTATTATATCTTCTAGTTTCACAATAAATATCCAAAATATTTAATATTATTTAGCATCAAGTGGTTCTACTCCTTCTGGAGAACCTTCTTCTGAAAGCTGGATTTTTTCAACTTTAGCTTCAGCAACTCTTAGGAGTTTTTCACAATGCTTTTTAAGCGCTTCACCGCGTTCATAAATATCAATGGATTGTTCCAAAGGCACATCGCCACGTTCCAAATTTTCGACAATAATTTCAAGTTGCTTAAGCGCTTGCTCAAAGCTTAAGGTCGTAATATCCCCCTCTTGTATCTCTTTTTTCATATGAACCTCAAAAAATATCTGTTCTGGATATACGAATTCCAAAACCTTCCAAACCTACATAATGACGCTCTTTAGAAGCATAAACAATAACAGAGCCTATTCCTAAATATTTTAAAATTTGTGATCCTAAACCAATTTTGCGCCATTCTTCTTCGCGTTCAATCGCCTGCACATGGTTTTCTGAACTGTCTCTTGCCATGTTTTGAATACCAATAGTTGATTGTATAACAGATCCTTCACGCAAATAAATAAATACGCCACGTTTTTCTTTTTCCATCATACGCCGCATCATCACCATAATATCTGAAGTTTGACAAAAAACGTCATTTATAATGTTTTCATGATGTAAATACACAGGAATATCCTCCCCCTCACGGACATCACCAAAAACAATTGCAATATGCTGAACGGCTTCCCAAGGGAGTTGATAACTTTGAATAATAGCGGGACCTACAAATGTTTCAATAGGCATTTCT
Source organism: Bartonella sp. CL100XZDX (assembly GCF_042195375.1). Classification (NCBI taxonomy): domain Bacteria; kingdom Pseudomonadati; phylum Pseudomonadota; class Alphaproteobacteria; order Hyphomicrobiales; family Bartonellaceae; genus Bartonella; species Bartonella sp. CL100XZDX. Next base: position 96,375 of record NZ_JBHIOH010000035.1, read on the forward strand.
CCAACATTTTTGATCAATATTTCCTTACGTTGGCGGTAAGCAATTAAATCTGCAACCGTTATAATATGCAACCGATGTTCTTGCGCAAATTTCATAATCTGATCGCCATGTTTAACGCTTCCATCATCATTAACTAACTCACCGATAACACCAACCGGCGGCAAATTAGCTAATTTACATAAATCAACAGCCGCCTCTGTGTGACCTGAACGCATGAGCACCCCCCCTTCATGCGCAATCAAAGGAAAAACATGCCCTGGACGAACAAAATCATCCGCACTTGCATTTGAATTTGCAAGATTACGTACAGCTAATGTACGGTCATGTGCTGAGATCCCTGTTGTTATGCCGTGTTTAAAATCAACAGTAACCGTAAATTGTGTCCCATGTGCAGAGTTATTATCTGGTACCATAGGAGAAAGATTAAACCGTTTTGCTTCTTTTTTTGGCATAGGTGTGCACACAATACCTGTTGTGTGACGAAGAATAAACGCCATCTTTTCTTCTGTACAATGCGCTGCAGCAACAGTTAAATCACCCTCATTTTCACGGTCATCATCATCTGTTACCACAACAATTTCACCGTGTTCAAAAGCTTTAAGTGCAGAAACAATTTTTTTTTCATCATACGCCATTGTTCACCTTCTCAATCACCCAACTTGACCGCGATGTCTTAGATAATGGTCAGCAATAGCACAAGCAACCATCGCTTCACCAACAGGAACGGCACGGATCCCAACACATGGATCATGACGCCCCTTTGTTATAACGTTTATATCATGACCATCAACATCAATAGAGCGACGAGGTGTTAAAATTGATGAAGTAGGCTTTACAGCAAAACGTGCAACAATTGGCTGTCCACTCGATATTCCCCCTAAAATACCTCCAGCATGATTTGATAAAAAAAGCGGTTTTCCATCATTTCCCATTCGCATTTCATCGGCATTTTCTTCTCCACTCAAGTGGGCTGCCGCAAAACCATCACCAATTTCCACACCTTTTACCGCATTAATCGACATAAGTAACGAGGCAATATCTTGATCAAGCTTTGCGTAAATAGGGGCTCCTAAACCTGCCGGAACATTTTCTGCAACGATCTCAACAACCGCTCCAACAGATGTCCCCTCTTTACGGAGTTTACTGATATAATCACTAAAAATGTGAACCATCTCTGCATCAGCTGTAAAAAAAGGATTATTATCAACCTCTGACCAATCCCAACGATCACGATTAATATTATGAGGACCAATTGCTATCACTGCTCCTCGTACAATCAAACCAGGAACGATTTTACGAGCAAATGCACCAGCTGCAACACGTGCTGCCGTCTCCCGTGCCGAAGAACGTCCCCCACCTCGAAAATCACGAATGCCATATTTAATATCATAAGTATAATCCGCATGTCCTGGACGATACTGATGGGCAATCGAGCTATAATCCTTCGAACGCTGATCTGTGTTTCGAATCAACAGAGAAATTGGTGTACCTGTTGTCACCAATGTCGTCCCATCGTCTTGAACAACAACTCCTGAAAGGACCTCTACTTTATCTGATTCTCGGCGCTGCGTTGTATATTTTGATTGTCCTGGTTTGCGTTTATCAAGATAAGCTTGAACTTCTGCAAGAGTAAAAATAATTCCAGGTGGACAACCATCAATGACACAACCAAGAGCAGCACCATGACTTTCACCCCATGTTGTTACACGAAACAAATGACCAAATGTATTATGCGACATGAAAAAGATCCGTTTCTCTGTCAAATATTACAACGACAACGCATGTTGTATGCTATACACAAGGTAGCTCTTTGCGCTCAAATACTCTTAGCCACTTTAAATTTGGTCAAATTACTGCTGTCCAATAAAATCCTATAAACCAAACTTTATTCTTTAACGACAGAAATGTCTGGTGCATCAACGGCTTTCATACCTATGATATTATAACCCGAATCGACATGATGGACTTCACCAGTAACAGAACGAGACAAATCTGAAAGAAAATAAAGCGCAGAATCACCAACCTCTTCAATTGTTACCGTACGACGTAATGGAGCATTATATTCATTCCATTTTAAAATATAACGAAAATCACCAATACCAGAAGCTGCTAACGTTTTAATGGGTCCAGCAGATATAGCATTAACACGAATATTTTGAGGACCTAAATCTACCGCTAAATATTTCACGCTCGCTTCAAGAGCCGCTTTAGCAACCCCCATTACATTATAATTTGGAACAACCTTTTCTGCTCCATAATAGGTCAGTGTCAAGATTGAACCACCATCTGGCATCAATTTTTCTGCACGCTTCGTTAGAGCCGTTAGGGAATAAACGGAAATATTCATGGTCATCATAAAATTTGATTCGCTGATATCAATATAACGACCACTTAATTCATCTTTATCAGAAAAACCAATAGCATGAACTAAAAAATCGAGTTTTCCCCATTTCTTCTCTATTTCTTTAAAGACCGTATCAATAGAGACACTGTCAGAAACATCACAATGTCCACAAACAAACCCCTTTAATTCTTCAGCCAAAGGCTCAACACGCTTTTTCATTGCTTCACCCTGATAGGTAAAAGCAAGCTCTGCCCCTGCGCTACTTGCCGCTTTAGCGATTCCCCAAGCGATGGAGCGATTATTGGCCAACCCCAAAATTAAACCACGCTTACCGTACAATAAACCATTACCCTTAGCCATCAGCACTGCCCCATTGTTACTTAAAATTAATATTATTCATCTGCCTATGACACAGGTCAACTTTTTCTTCAAGCAATTGGTTTAAAATCAAACAAAAACTACGCTTTTATATATAAAAATTTTAAAATTAATCTTGTTGCATTTGCAAAAACTGTTCTAGCGCGGCATTTTCACCTTCCGGCAACATAATGCGAACATGCACATAAAGATCATCTCTTGTACCATTTTTTAAACGAAGCCCTTTCCCTTTCAACCGTAAAACGCGATCAGAACTTGACCACGCAGGAATCGTTAAAACCACACGTCCCTCCAACGTCTCAACTTCTTCTTTTGCTCCCAAAACAGCATGTTTAAGAGAAACTGGTAAATCAAGATGAAGTGCTCTTCCTTCAACCCGAAAACGAGGATGTTTTTGAATCTGAATGGTTATCAACGCATCTCCTGCTTGCCCAAGAGCTACCTCTTCTCCCTGACCTTTTAAACGAATAACCTGTCCGTCTTCAATATAATATGGAAGTTTAATTTTTAACTTTTTTCCATTTGGAAAAACAGCTTCCACCTTTTCTGCGCCAACCATCTGCTCTAGTGTTATGGCAAGATTAGCACGAACATGTGCTCCTTGTTGGGGACGGTTATAGTGTGTGGAATTCGAAAAGCTACCTCCTCCTCCAAACAGATCCCGAAAAATATCACTCGCATCAAAACCTGCACCACCTGAAGAGGAAAAATCAAATCCCTTTGCTCTTCCTGAAAAAGGATTTTGTTTATTGCTAAAATTTTCACCAGTACCATAGGCTTGATAAAGCGGTTTTCCTTCCATATCAATTTCACCGCGGTCAAATTGTGCCTTTTTATCTTTATCACCTATAATTTCATAAGCTTGATTAATTTCAGCAAATTTTTCTTTAGCCTTTGCATCATCTCTATTATGATCTGGATGATACTTCTTTGCTAATCTTCTAAATGCCGATTTAATCTCTTGCGATTTTGCGGTACGTGCCACACCCAGAATCGTGTAGGGATCACGCATATTGCCCTCTTTTCAATTTCTTCGTTTTCAAAATATCAACTGATACGTTGTTAATACCCCTTATAGCTTCATCAATCTATTCTAGAGAATAATTTCTTCTTTTCTCTTTATATGTCTATCAATAAACTAAAATACCAGATAAAATGAGATATTTATTTAATATAGCTCCTTGTAGTCTATGCTAAAGTAAAAATAATTAAACTACCATAGAAATACACGATAGCATTGGCTTTTTGAAAATAAGGAAAAATGGTACTGTGACTTCTTGATGATAAAGTAAATGAGAAAATGCCTCACCCATGCTCACTGATATTTGGAGAAACTATGAGCAAAAAAATACCAACAGATGATCATTTTATGCAAATGCAAAAACCTTTTGAACTTTTCGCAAAGTGGCTTGAAGAGGCAACGATAAGTGAAATAAATGATCCGAATGCTATGGCATTAGCAACAGTTGACGAAACAGGACTCCCTAATGTTCGTATGGTTCTCCTCAAAGACTACAGTCCCCAAGGCTTTGTCTTCTATACCAATTATGAAAGCTGTAAAGGACAAGAAATTTTAAAATCAATGAAAGCATCCTTAGTTTTTCATTGGAAATCGCTCCGTCGTCAGGTCAGAATTAGAGGAATTGTTGAAAAAGTAAGTCAACAGGAAGCCGATGCCTATTTCCAATCGCGACCACGTGGTAGTCGAATTGGTGCATGGGCATCTAAACAATCTCAACCTTTAGACAATCGTTTTGTGCTCGAAAAAGCAATTGCTCAATATACTGCGCGTTATGCTCTAGGTAATATTCCACGACCACCTTATTGGTCTGGGTTTCGTGTTAAACCCCTTTCTATAGAGTTCTGGTGTGATCGTCCATTTCGTTTACATGATCGTCTGCTTTTTACACGCGATTGTGTTGAACACAGCGATTGGAAAAGACAAAAACTTTATCCCTAATCCTTCAAATTTCATCGTTATGAAGATTTTTTCTTCCCAACAGTTAAACAAATATTTTTTATTTGAAAAATTCTAAAAGAAGATGATTTATTTTATTTAAATAGAAGAATTTCATTTCCACTGTAACAGTTGATTAGTAATATTTTCTACTGTATCGCTTAAAAATAGATTAGCAACAAGCTTATTTAAAAAAACATACTGTATTCAGTAGAAACTATGATTTTAGCTAACTTATTTTTAGACCGCAGGATAAAATATCGTCCATATACCCCCACATACTAAACCAGCAAAAATCACAAAACCAATAAGCGAATTAGATTTGAAAAGCCTGAGGCATTGTGAACTGTCATCTATATCAATGACTTTAATTTGAATAAACATATGGATGCTTGCCACAAAAATCCCCAAAAAACTAAGAACAGGGACTCCAGCTAAATAAAATGCTAGACTAATGAACATCACAAAACCACCATACAAAAATACTAAAGCACGCTTGGTTGCTTTACCAAAGAGAAGAGCCGTAGAACGGACACCAACAGTAACGTCATCTTCTTTATCTTGATGTGCGTAGATTGTGTCGTATCCTATGGTCCACAAAATTGATCCCACATAAAGCAAGATTGGTGCCCAGCTTAAACTTCCAAAGACAACAGCCCACCCCATTAATGCCCCCCAATTAAACGCAACGCCTAAAAAAAACTGCGGCCAATATGTTACGCGTTTCATAAAAGGATAAAATGCAACAGCTATCAATGACGAAATACCTAGAAAAAAACTAAACCTATTAAATTGTGATAAAACAACTAAACCAACCAAACATTGCACAAGTATAAAAACTCTTGCTTGAAACCGACTCACATGACCTGTCGGCAATGGGCGAGAACGTGTCCTTTCTACCTGAGCATCAATTTTATGGTCAATAAGATCATTCCAAGTACATCCTGCCCCTCGCATAGCAATAGATCCCAGAAAAAAAAGAAAAAGATACCAAACCCAATGAAGAAACATTGATAAAAGAGTATCGTAATGCATTTTATAAGAGAAAAAAGCCATTGTTGTTGACCAAAAACAAGGCCACATCAACAATTGCCATCCAATAGGCCGATCCCAACGCGCCAATTGCGCATAAAACCATAAAGAACAGGGAAGGAAATTGTAAACCCATTGTTTGGAAGATGCATCCATAACCCGTCCTTGGCTATCATAGGACTGAACATGCGCGATATTTTTATTTTTTTTCATCAAATGATTTACCTTTGGTCTTGCGATAGAGACATTTCATTCTTATGAGAAGGGGATGAGATTAATCATCTTTTATGAGAGGAGCAAGCAATGAATATTCTTCTTATTGGCTCAGGTGGACGAGAACACGCTTTAGCATGGAAAATAGCAGCATCACCACTGCTAACAAAGTTATACTGTGCTCCTGGAAATCCTGCAACAACAGAATTTGGTGAAAATATTAATTTAAACATTGATGACCATTCCCTTGTTATTGCTTTTTGTAAAGCACGTTCTATTGATCTTGTAATTGTAGGACCAGAAGCACCATTGGTTGCGGGTATAACAGACTCTCTTAATAGCGCTAACATCTGTGTATTTGGTCCTACTCAAAAAGCTGCTCAACTAGAAGGTTCAAAAGCTTTTACAAAAGATTTATGTCGTAAGAATAACATTCCTACAGGAAGTTACCAATGCTTTAATGATGCCTCTAAAGCTAAAGCTTACATTCAGCAACAAGATGTTCCCATTGTTATTAAAGCTGATGGCTTAGCAGCTGGCAAAGGTGTTGTGGTTGCAACAACTATGGAAGAAGCATTTAACGCAGTTGATGCCTGCTTCAAAAGTACATTTGGAGATGCAGGAAACAAAATTGTTGTAGAATCTTTTCTTGAAGGTGAAGAAGCAAGCTTCTTCTGCCTTTGTGATGGTAAAGTTGCTCTTCCTTTTGGATCTGCTCAAGATCATAAACGTGTAGGTGATGGGGATATTGGAGCAAACACCGGTGGTATGGGTGCTTATTCACCAGCGCCCATCATGACCAAAGAAATAGTGAATCGTACTCTCAAAGAAATTGTTGAACCAGCTTTAAAAAGCATGAAAGAAATGGGCGCTCCCTTTAAAGGTATTCTCTTCGTCGGATTAATGATAACGCAAAAAGGACCCGAATTAATTGAATTTAACGTACGATTCGGCGATCCTGAATGTCAAGTTTTAATGATGCGCCTCAAAGATGACATTTTGCCAATTTTTCTTGCTGCAGCTCAAGGAAAACTTGAAAACAAGCCTCTTCGGTGGTCTGAAAAAGCTGCTCTCACCGTTGTTATGGCTGCTAATGGTTATCCAGACTCTCCCCAAAAAGGTACTGTTATCCGTAACGTTGATCAAGTAAACTCTCTTCCCGATGTGAAAGTTTTTCAAGCTGGTACAGTGTTGCGTGATGGAGAACTCATTGCAAATGGTGGACGTGTTCTCAATATAACTGCAACAGGAAAAACGATTACGCATGCACAAAAACGTGCCTATGAAGCTGTTGATTGTATTGATTGGCCAGAAGGTTTTGTTCGTCGTGATATCGGATGGAGAGCCGTTGCGCGAGAAAATAAAATCCTTTGAATATTCTTTTTTACGATTTTATTATTTTATATAAGAGCATGACACACAAATTTTCTCACTGTTTTACGTTGACCATAATTTTGAAAAAATGAGTGTGCTTTCCTTTGAACAATCAAATATTATAAATAGAATATCTACTCATGATAAAATAGGAAAATTTTTTGAATCTGAAAATGTAATATAAAATGATCATTTTACTGTTACTTTAAACGTATTTTCTCATCATTTTTATAAACACTTTCTTTCTTATAAAGTCCTGAAGAAAAACATATATACTATCATTTCTTTTATCTATCGCGTTTTTAATGAAATTCCGCTTTTACAAAAAATAAAATGCCCAAAAAAGATAGTTATATTATTCACATACAAATTCTTAAACAATACCTCTCATGCTCATCACTCCCATTTTACGACACTACCTGCAAATAGTATAAATCCACTCTTCCATCTTTCTGGAATAAAAATAAAAACCGATACCATCTTTGTATTTTCCAACTCTCAATATTACGATAACCCTTTCTATCTAAATGATTTTGATTATAAGAGAGAGAGAGATGAAATAAGAATATTCTGCAATATTCAAAGCTCTCATTCAACATGGAGAAATTATTTATAAAAAAATTCAAAAACACTTCCAGCAATCTGCTGGTGTTTTTATGATGTGGCAAAAACCCAAAATTATACCGCCAAAAAAAACAGTTTCTATTGTTATGAAAACCGTTTTTACCTCTCCGAAAAAAGCGTTTTACATAATCGATTCCTGCTGCCAATGTATGCTGTCAAAAAACTCTCATTTACAATCATTGACTTCCTCTTTTTGTTTTCAAGAACCAAAAGTCACACCAAATCCCGTCTGTAAAGGTCTGGATTCTCATTGAGCGGGTTCCTCTTGCTTCCCACTCCTATGCTGCACTTACACAAATACCTACAAGCAAACTTAAGAATATTTGCCATATCTCCTAAAACACTTCATGTGTGAAGTTTACATGCCTTATATTACCGCTCCAAACAACGATGTTTTACAGCACAACAAGATAAATGCTGACGGTAGTACAAAAATAAATGCATGTTAATATTACTGGAGTGCAATTCGATTCGCAATCACCAAACGCAAGCCTAACGGATTGCTATAACGAAGTAAAAAACGCTTTTGTTTAGAATGTGCTGTTGTACCAAAAAATCGATGTAAATCAGAACGATCTTTTACAACCAGAATGCGATTATCTTCATTGATCATAAGCATGGGAAGGCCATAAGTATCCGCCCATAACCGCCAATCCAGAAGAACATTATTCAAATCTCTGGAAACCAAAAGCGGTATACAAGCTTCCTCATCGGCATGAAGTAATTCTAATGCAACAGCTCTTTCTCCTGAATGCGTTTTTACGGTACGTGCTGCAATTCCTTGGAAATGATAAGGGGGTATTAAATGCGATAAACTTGAAGGCATATCCGTTTTAAAAGAAACACCACGCTCATTTAACGAACAAATAACCTGATTACCCGTTTTGGATGAAAAATATGTCGTCGTTTGTGGCAAATGGCACGGATCTAACCGAAATTCAAGCACCGCTTTTGCCTGATTAAAGCATTGATTAGCCATATACATTATCCCAATTTATCTTAAATAACATACACCCTTTAGCAGCTTTTTCTCATTGGATTATTAAAAGTTTGAATAAAAAACAACTGGTTTCTTTTTTGGTTATTAAAATCTAAACAAAAATACATGATCACCATTCTTGAATTATAATACTTTTCCAGGATTCATTATCCCTAAAGGATCGAGCGTTTTTTTAATCCCTTGCATAATATCCAATGCGACAGGCGATTTAAAAGAACGAAGTTCTTCGCGCTTAAGCTGACCAATTCCATGCTCAGCAGAAAATGCACCTCTATAGTCCACCACTAAACTATGAATGCGATGATTCATTGTTGACCATAACTGCAAGAACACTGTCGTATCAGCTCCTACAGGTTGTGTAATATTATAATGTAAATTTCCATCGCCCATGTGTCCAAAACAAATCACCCGTGCTCCTGGAGCAATATCTTCTACAATAAGCGCTGCCTCAGCAATAAAATCAGGAATAGAAGCAAGTGGGATTGCAATATCATGCTTAATGGACCCTCCTGCTAACTTTTGTGCTGATGATATACTTTCTCGTAATTGCCAAAAAAAATCTTGCTGTTTTAAAGATTGCGCAACAACTGCATCTTCTATCACCGCATTCTTTAAAGCTTCTTCTAAAATAGTACTCAATACCGATAATGCCTCATCATTGCCTTGCAACGATGAAATGTTCATTAATACATACCATTCATGTTTCCGCTGAAGAGGAGGCTTCTCACACATCTTATAATCTAAAGCCATTTGCAAACTGAGATTTCCCATGAGCTCAAAACCTGTCAACATCCCTCCTCCATATTCTTGAGCCAGAGATAAAAACTCTAAAGCCTTCGCCGGACTATATAATCCCACCAAAGCAACAGCTTTTCCTTTTATTTTTGGAAACATCTTCAAAACGGCTGCGGTTATAACTCCCAATGTGCCTTCTGCACCAATAAAAAGATCTTTTAAATCGTAACCGCTATTGTCTTTTTTAACAAAACGCAAATCATCTAAAATACGCCCATCCGGTAAAACAACTTCTAAACCAAGACAAAGATCACGCATATTGCCATAAGCTAAAACAGCTGTCCCTCCAGCATTCGACGAAAGATTGCCTCCTACTTGGCAAGAACCTTCAGATGCCAAAGAAAGAGGGAAAAAACGACCTGATTCATCCACTTTTTTCTGTAAATCCTGTAAAATAACACCAGCCTCTACAACAACAAAATTTCCCTCAAGATTTATAGCTCTAATCTTATTTAATCGCTCCATGGATAAAAGAACGCTCCCTCCTCTTTCATCTGGTTGTTGTCCCCCCACAAGCCCTGTATTTCCACCCTGTGGCACAATCGGTGTGCGCGTTTTGCTCGCTAACTGCATAATCGATGAGATCTCTGCGCAAGAAGATGGACGTAAAAGTAAAGGTGTTTTTCCATGAAAAAGCCCACGCTCTTCAAGCAAATACGGCGCAATCAACGCTTGATCTGTTATAGCATGCTTAGCACCAACAATTTCCCTAAACCCCTCAATTAATTCCTGCTCCATGTTCATTTCTCCTTTGGAGCTGCAGCCCGTATAAGACGATCATTGATAGCCTCCCCTAATCCGTATGATGGAATAGGTTCTACTGCGATACATCTCACTTTAAATGAATCTAATTCCTTCATATATTGAAATAAATGAGAGGCTGCCTCTTCCAACTTTCCATCTTCGCTAAGGTTTAAAATAGAAACGGCATTTTCAGCCCCCATAACACGCTTTGAACCAAATGCTAAAAGCGCTTCACCATTTTCCACCTTTTCTACATTCAAACGAACCGTGGCATTGGGGGCATAATGCGATTTTAACATCCCAGGAGCTTCAATCGCCGCCCTTTGATCTATCCGTTTTAAAGACTTCCCCACAACTTCTTCAATTTTATCAGCCGTAAGCCCCCCTGGACGCAAAAGATAAATATTTTCACCACAAATTTTAATAATCGTTGATTCTAGCCCTATTTTAGCAGGTCCTCCGTCCAATATTAAAGGAACAGATTCCCCCAAAGATGCAAAAACAGCCTCAGCTGAAGTAGGGCTAAGACGCCCCGATTGATTCGCACTAGGAGCAGCAAGTGGACGGCCAAAATGTTGTACCACTTCCGCAAAACGACTGTCTGGAAAACGAACAGCCAAGGTATTCAAACCAGAGGTTGTTAAAGGATGGATATTATGCTGTTCCTTTAAAGGCAAAACCAATGTCAAAGGCCCTGGCCAAAATTCCTCCATTAATTGGCGTGAAAGAAAGTCAATTTTAACATAACGTTGTGCCATTTCGATGCCGCTAACATGCGCAATAAGAGGATTAATTTGCGGACGACCCTTTGTAGAATAAATAGAAGAAATTGCCCTCCCATTGGTTGCATCGCCCGCTAATCCATAAACAGTTTCCGTTGGTAACGCTACTAACTTCCCTTTTTCAAGAAGCGCTATTGCTTCTCTTATCGAAGCACTATCGAGTGGTAGAATCGTCATGATACATCATTTCTATAACACTCTTTTAGTGATATTATGCTCTTTTTTATTCATATATCACATTGATTTTATATAGTTTTTTTTAAAAGTGCGAGGTTCATAAATAAAGGTTAGGGAATAGGATTTTCCAATATTCTTCTACAAAACATATCTTATTCTGCCAACTTTCTCTAATCATTTTTTGAATTTTGCTAAGTTCTCTTGTGAAAAGCTATTGTTGAAACTCTTGACATAAACTTAACGTGTAGTACATTGTACTACAATTGAATAGGAGGTTTAGCAATGGGAAAAATTCAAGCCCGCATACCTGATGAAGTTCAAGAAATTGCAAGTGCAGTTATTAAGTCTACGGGTTTAACTGTATCGGATGCAGTACGCATGTTTATGACCCGCATTGCTAGAGATCGAGCATTACCGCTTGATCTATTCCAACCGAATCCGGAAACATTACGAGCTATCGAGGATGCTGAAATGAGGCGCATCGAACATACATCATTAGACGGCTTAAGGACCATGATACGGGAAGATAGAACCGAAATGCGTAAATCTGAAAAGCAAACCTAAGCTTGCTATGCGGGAAATTGTCTATACGCGTTCATTCCGGTGTGATCTTAAACATGAAAGCAAAGGTAGGTATGCTAATGCACTAGAGGAGAATTTACTGCTTGTGGTCAAAGCGTTAGCGGAGAATGAACCGCTAACGGCGCATTGGAGAGATCATGCACTAACATGTCAATGGCGCAATTGTCGTGATTGTCATATCAAGCCAGATTTAGTTGTGATCTATCGAAAGCCAGATACCAAAACACTAGAGCTCTTACGACTTGGTTTGCATTCTGAACTACGCTTATGATTGGATCTCCAATTCATAGTAAAAAGAATTTTTCGTAGTTTTGCTTGTATGACAGTTTTCCTAATTCTTTGAGAACCATTGTTTTAAATGTGCAATGACATTATCTAGCGCATCCATGAAGCGTGCAAAATCAAGGATAAGCAAAAAAAAGAAAAAATGCTATCCACTTCATCAAGCGAGACATCATTTTCACGCTTTGATAGGTGATGATCATTTCTTGAAGCATTTCTTTTCTACTTCTGTAATTTCTATATCGTCTTGTGTTTTTTTTCTAACCATGTTTCCACCCACACAAGCGTTGGCCCTGCTTGTTATGCTTTAAGATCTCTCTTACTAAGTTTGAGCTAATGGTGTTCAGATCTTGCCGGCTTAAATAAACAGGTAACCAACCAACACAAGAAGAAGCATATTTATTTGTCGCGCAATCAATCAAAGAGAGCAGCACGCACATCAGCAGCACTTTTTTGATTAACTTCACTTTCCACCTCCAGACGTGTTGTGGCTGCTTTTAAAGCTTTTTCTGTTTGCTTTTGTTGTTCTGCTTTTTTTTCCAAGAGTAAAGGCTCTTGCTAAAATCATAAAAAAAAGCGGCTAAAGCCCATTGAACTAGACCATTGCCCGCTAAAAAACCGCCAAGACCTGAGAAAAAACCAATAATGGGTGCCAATGCTTCTGCTTTACCCCCCGTTTCTACTGTTTGATAGTTAGAGGAAACATAAGCAGCTTTCGTCCATAGCCCTTGCCTCTGATACACGCCGGAGTACAAAACCTTGTAAACGTTTGCCTCTTGGCTTTGGTCCATTTTCTGCAATTCGGTTGGTACAGCTTCATAATCACCCCGATTAAGCCTTTTAAGCAATGTTCTATAGCCTTTTTGAGGGCTTAACGTGCTGCCTATGATTTTCATGGCAAGGTCTGGATATTGTGTGAGTGCTTGCGCATCTTCATCGCTATACCCTTTAGAGCGTAAAAATTGCAAAGTTTGTTTATGTTGTGCGTGTTCCTTGTTGCCCTGCCGCATAAGGATAGATGCATTTGAAAAACTTTCTTGTGGTGTCTTTCCTAACGCAAGTCCTGCAAAAAAATCCATTAAATGCTCGGAAAATTCTGATTTTCTAAAACGCTCCCATAAGCTACTTGGATTTGCTCCTGTCTGAACAAAGTTATCAAGTGACTTGATATAATCTGTTTTTTGTTCAAGATCACCACTTGCTTTTAAATGCTCCTCTTCTGGTAAGTGTGCATTCAAATGTTTTTCTTCTCCTATAGGTGCCTCAAAAAGCTTTTCCTCATCATTTCCAGAATCGTTTTTCAAAGAGTTTTCCGCTATAGATTTCTCATTAAGTTGAGCAATATAATCCATCACATCTTTTTGCTGTCGCCCAGCTTCATCCCCACTAGACTGATCAATGTTCCCAACAAGTGGAGATTGAGGAATCATTGATGCAACACCTCCCTGCTCTGAGAAGTCATGCTTTTGTTGCTCTGGCGCCTCTTGTATCTTAACAGTATCCTTTGAAACATCCGGCAATGGAGGCATTTGGCGCTTTAAATCATCTGTAGACATAATCAATTCTGCTGGCGTTTTTTCCCAGCTTGTTCTGTCCCTGCTTGAGAACCACGAATAAGCTCTGTAGGACTCAATTTTTGTGGAGTATTATCCCCATTGCTCGCATCAAAAGGGTCTGTGCTAAAAGCAGCGCGTTCTAAAAAACTTGGCTTGTATCGCCCTTCCAACGGCGTGCTTGGAGGCGTAGAAAGCTGTTCGAACAAATGCTTTGGCAATTGATACATACCCTGATATATCAAGGGACGCAAAAATTTTGGATCAAACAACTTTAAAAGAGAATTTGTGTTTTCTTGTTCCATCACTGCACCCTTTCCATCTCAAAGCCAAGCTTGCCATAATCCACATGCAAAAAGCCTGTCGCCTTATACAAGAAAACAGCTTCAGGTTTTGACTTCAAAACATCTTGCACCATCACCCCGCGATAGCGCCGCTCTGGATAGCCCTTGTAATTATACTCATAGAGTTTGTGTCCATCTCGCTGCCCTACTCGTACAATATTTTCTTTTGATCTGATGTCGCTAAGCCCAGCAAAAGTACCAAGGATAGTTCCAACATTTCCAACAATCTCCCATGGTTTAGGTTTTGGCTACAACAAGATATTGATTTATAATTATAATTTACTGTTTTGTATGTTGAATGAGAGTCCCGAATAACGTAAGATTCTTTCATTTCAAATCTGTTTATGTTGAATCAATCAAAACCACTCATTTGCACGTCACAAGCGGGGCTGATGTGTGGGTAAAAATTGTACAAGAAAGGAGTAAAAATGGTTCTTATGAATCGTCTTAATGCAAGGGCTGTCGTAACACCCACGAGCTGGTAAATATAATGATGGTGCCGGCTTGTTACTTCATAAGTGTAAAGATGGAGGTGCTCAATGGATTTACCGTTATACCATTCATGGTCGGCGCCGCGAAATGGGCTTGGGTGCCTTGCGAGATGTTTCTTTAAAACAAGCCCGTGAATTGGCAACTAGGTGGCGGGCTGTTTTACGTGAGGGGCGTGACCCTATTAAAGAACGCAACAAACAAAAGCGTGAGGCAATGCGCAATCTCCATTATTTAAAAGATATTGCTCTAGATGCTTTTGAAAGCCGTAAAGCTGAATTAAAAAATGATGGTGAGTCTTGTAATTGGTTTTTACATTTACGCCTCCATATTCTCCCCAAATTAGGTTGCCTCCCCGTTTCAGAGATTACGCAAACAGAGATACGCGATACCCTTGCCCCTATTTGGCATACAAAAGCTGGAACTGCTCGAACAGCACTAATGCGTCTTAATCTTTGTCTCAAACATGCGGCTGCATTAGGGTTAGATGTTGATTTACAAGCAGTAGAAAAAGCAAAAGCTNGCACTAATGCGTCTTAATCTTTGTCTCAAACATGCGGCTGCATTAGGGTTAGATGTTGATTTACAAGCAGTAGAAAAAGCAAAAGCTCTCTTAGGCAAACAACGTCATAAAAAACAAAGCTTACCAGCCATGGATTGGAGAGATGTGCCGGCTTTTTACCAATTTCTCTGCAAAACAACAACTATAAAACATTTAGCTTTGCGTCTGCTTATCCTTACAGGGGTTCGTAGCAATCCTTTGCGTCATATTCGTGAAGATCAGATTGAAGATGATATCTGGACAATCCCTGCTGAGAATATGAAAGGCAAGCGTGATGCCACAACAGAGTTTCGCGTGCCCCTATCATCTGAAGCAATAAAAGTAATTGAACAAGCCCGCTGTATCTCTAAAAGTGATTTCATCTTTTCACTTACCGGTCGTGGTCCTCTTTCACATACGATGATGGCGGCGTATATGAGAAAAAATAAAATTGAAGCCTGCCCCCATGGTTTTCGCTCTAGTTTACGCGATTGGCTTGCTGAAACAACCGATGCCCCCTATGAGGTCGCTGAAACCATCCTAAGTCATACAGTAGGAGGACAAGTAGAGCGCTCCTATCGTCGTACTGACTATCTAGAACAGCGCCGTGTCTATATGGATAAATGGGCGGCTTATGTCACGGGTCAATCTTAAG